>DAISVW010000015.1:0-12213 GCA_036826695.1 Aestuariivirga sp. | reverse complement strand
CTCGGTTCGACGTACCACGCGTTGGCGAATCCGTCGGCGAGCGGCGGCGGCCCGTGCTAGTGTTCGGGGCTGGGCATGGGGGGCGCGCGCGCATTCTGGCGCTTGCCCCTTTTCCCTTCGACGTGACCTGGGCCGACCCGCGGCCCGAGAGCTTCCCCGGCGCCATGCCGCAGAACGTGACGGCGGTGACCGGCGATCCGCTCGATGTGGTGGCGGGCGCGCCGGCGGGCGCGTTCGCCTTCATCATGAGCCATTCCCACGCCCTGGACCTGAGCCTTGCCGCCGCGGCGCTGCAGAACCCGGCCATTGCCGAGGTGGGCGTCATCGGCAGCGCCACCAAGCGGGCGCGCTTCGAGAAGCGGTTGCGGGCGGCGGGCGTCGCCGCGGCGCGGATCAGCGCCATGATCTGCCCCATCGGCATCGGCGGCATCGGCTCGAAACTTCCCGCCGCCGTGGCGCTTGCCGTGGCCGCGCAGATCGTTTCGCGTGACGAGGCATTGTCAGCCCCGGCCAGCCAAGGCATGCTGCGCGAAAGGGAAGCTGGCTAGGGGCATGGACTATCTCCTCGAGGCGCTTGATGTCACCAAGGTCTTCGGCACGCTGAAGGCCAATGACCATGTGACTCTCAGGGTGAAACCCGGCGAAATTCACGCCTTTCTCGGCGAGAACGGAGCGGGCAAATCGACCCTCGTCAAGATGATCTACGGCGCGTTGCAGCCCAGTTCCGGCGAGTTCCGCTGGATGGGCAAACCGGTGAGCGTGCCCAACCCGGCGGCGGCCCGCAGGCTGGGGATCGGCATGGTGTTCCAGCATTTCTCGCTGTTCGAGGCGCTGAGCGTGGCGGAGAACATCGCGCTGGCCATGCCCGGCGCCTTCGACATGAAAGCCCTGTCGGAGCGCATCACCCGGGTGTCGCGCGACTATGGCCTGCCGCTGTCGCCCGCGGCGGTGGTGGCCGATCTCTCGGTCGGTGAGCGCCAGCGCATCGAAATCGTGCGCTGCCTGCTGCAGGCGCCGAAGCTCCTGATCATGGACGAGCCGACCGCGGTGCTGACCCCGCAGGAAGCCAACCAGCTGTTCGTCACCCTGCAGCGCCTGGCGTCCGAGGGCTGCGCGGTGATCTACATCAGCCACCGCCTCGAAGAGGTGAAGCGGCTCTGCCACAACGCCACCATCCTGCGCCATGGCAAGGTGGTCGCCAATGTCGATCCCATGCGGGAGACGGCGGCGAGCCTGGCGCGGCTGATGGTGGGCGGCGACATTCACGTCGTGAAGGCCGCCGACCAGGACATGGCCGGCCCCCCGCGCATGAAGCTCGACAGGCTCCGCCTCGCCGCCGACGGGCCGTTCGCGGTTGAACTGAAAAACATCTCGCTCACGGTGCGGGCCGGCGAGGTGGTGGCCATCGCCGGGGTGGCCGGCAACGGCCAGGCCGAGCTTTTCGATGCGGTGTCGGGCGAGCGGCTGCTCCAGTCGGCCGCCATGCTGGCGATCGACGGCAGGCCGATGGGCCGCGAAGGCGTCAACGCGCGGCGCGCGGCGGGCGCCGCCTTCGTGCCGGAGGAGCGCCTCGGCCATGGCGCGGTGCCGGGCTTCACGCTGTCGCAGAACGTGGTGCTGACCCGTCATGCCACCGACGCCGCGCTGGTGCGCTCGGGCCTGGTGAGCCGCGCCGCGGCGGAGGAAATCAGCGCGCGCGTCTGCCAGACCTTCGATGTGCGCAAGGCGAAGTCCGACCCCGAGGCGCGCTCGCTGTCGGGCGGCAACCTGCAGAAATTCGTGGTCGGCCGCGAACTGGACCGGAAGCCCGGCCTTCTGGTGGTGAACCAGCCGACCTGGGGCGTGGATGCCGGCGCCTCGGCCACCATCCGCCAGGCCATCGTCGATCTGGCGCGTCAGGGCTCCGCCGTGCTGGTGATCAGCCAGGACCTCGACGAGATCTTCGAAATCGCCGACCGCATCGCGGTGATCTCGCGCGGCGAACTCTCGGAGGCCTATGCGGCGGGCGACTTGACCGCCGAGAAGATCGGCCTCCTCATGGCCGGCGCGCATGAAGCGAAGGAGCACGCCCATGCGGCTGGTGCTTGAAAAACGGGCCGAGCGTTCGGCCAGCATGGCGGTGCTCTCGCCGGTCATCGCGCTTTGCCTCACGGTGATCGCCGGCGGCATCATCTTCGCCTTGCGCGGCCTTGACCCGTTCGAGGCGCTTTACATCTATTTCATCGAGCCACTCACCCAAGACTGGGCGCGCGAGCAGCTGATCGTCAAGGCGACGCCCCTGGTGCTGATCGGCGCCGGGCTGGCGGTGAGCTATGCGGCCAATGTCTGGAACATCGGCGCCGAGGGGCAGTTCGTGATCGGCGCTTTGCTGGCCGGCATGATCCCGGTGTTCTTTACCGGCTGGCAATCGCCCGAGGTGATGGTGGTGATGCTGGCGCTGGGCATGATCGGCGGCATGGCGTGGGCGGCAATTCCCGCGTTCCTGAAAATCCGCTTCAGCGCCAACGAGATTCTCACTTCGCTGATGCTGGTCTATGTGGCGCAATACATCTTCGACTGGCTGGTGCGCGGGCCCTGGCGCGACCCGCAGGGGTTCAATTTTCCCAAGACGGTGAATTTCGACGGCTGGCAATTGCTGCCGCGGTGGGGCGAGGTGCATCTGGGCGCGCTGTTCGCGCTGATTGCCGCCGTGGCCCTGTTCTTCATGATGTCGCGCATGCTGAAGGGCTTCGAAATCAAGGTGCTGGGCGCCGCGCCGCGGGCCGGGCGCTTCGCCGGTTTCTCCGGCTCGCGGGCGGTGATCTTCTGTTTCCTGCTCACCGGCGCGCTCGCGGGCCTCGCCGGGGCCTGCGACGTGATGGGGCTTTCCGGCCAGCTTCAGCCGCCCTACGCGCCGAATTATGGTTTCGTCGCCATCATCGTCGCGTTCCTCGGCCGGCTGAACCCGCTTGGCGTCATCGTGGCGGGCCTGCTGCTGGCGCTGAGTTTCATCGGCGGCGAAAACGTGCAGGTGGTGCTTGGCGTTTCCGACAAGATCGCCAAGGTGTTCCAGGGCATTCTGCTGTTCTTCCTGCTCGCCTGCGATACGCTGATCCTCTATCGCGTGCGCATGGAAACCTCCCGCCAGGCGGCGGTGCGGACGGCGGGGTAGAGCCATGGATCCGAGCGTCATCTTCATCATCCTGACGGCCGCCACGCCGCTGCTGTTCGCGGCCATCGGCGAGCTTGTGGTCGAACGTTCCGGCGTGCTCAACCTCGGCGTCGAAGGCATGATGATCATGGGCGCGGTGATGGGTTTCGGCGCGGCGCTGTGGACCGGCTCGCCGTGGCTCGGCGTGCTGGCCGCCATCGTGGCGGGCATGGCGATGTCGCTGCTGTTCGCCTTCCTGACGCTGACGCTGGTCTCCAACCAGGTGGCGACGGGACTCGCTCTGACGCTTCTCGGCCTAGGTCTTTCCGGCCAGATCGGCGAGGCCTTCGTCGGCCAGCCCGGCGTCAAGCTGCCGAGCTTCGCGGGGATCGACCCGCTCATTCCCCTGGCGGTGGCGCTCACCGGTGCGGTATCTTTCGTGCTGTTCCGCACCAGGGCGGGATTGATCATCCGGGCGGTGGGCGACAGCCACGCCTCGGCCCATGCGCTGGGCTACAATGTGATCGCCGTCCGCTAGCTCTGCGTGCTGTTCGGAGGCGCCTGCGCAGGGCTCGGCGGGGGTTATCTGTCGCTGGTCTACACCCCGCAGTGGATCGAGAACATGACCTCGGGCCGGGGCTGGATCGCGCTTGCGCTGGTGGTTTTCGCCTCCTGGCTGCCCTGGCGGACGCTGCTCGGTGCCTATCTTTTCGGCGCCATCTCGATTCTGGCCTTCCTCGTCCAAACAAAAGCTTGGGGAATCCCATCCCAGTTCTTGTCTTCGCTGCCGTATCTCGTCACCATTGTGGTTCTCGTGATCATCTCCGGCAACCGGATGATGATGAGAAAGAACACGCCGGCCTCGCTGGGCCAGCCGTTTGTGCCTGACCGTTGAGAAATGTGAAAAAGGAGACGTCAAACATGAAGAAACTGCTTTTGTCGGCTGCTGCCGCCGTGTTCGGCCTGTCGGCCGCCATGACCGCGGCGGAAGCCAAGACCAAGGCCTGCTGGGTCTATGTCGGACCCATCGAGGACTTCGGCTGGACCTACCAGCATCACCAGGGCTTGCTCGCGGTGGAAGCCGCCTATGGCGACAAGGTGGAAACCGCCCATCTCGCCAGCGTGGCGGAAGCCGACTCGGAGCGCGCCATCGAGCGGCTGGCGCGCGATGGCTGCAACATCATCTTCACCACCTCCTTCGGCTTCATGGAGCCGACGCTGAAGGTGGCGAAGAAATTCCCCGATGTGAAGTTCGAGCACGCCACCGGCTACAAGACCGCCGACAACGTGACGACCTATAACGCCAAGTTCCATGAGGGCCGCTATGTGATCGGCCAGATCGCGGCGAAGATGTCCAAGACCGGCACGGCCGGCTACATCGCGTCCTTCCCGATTCCGGAAGTGATCGCCGGCATCAACGCCTTCATGCTCGGCGCGCAGTCGGTGAACCCGGACTTCAAGGTGAAGATCGTCTGGGCCAACACCTGGTTCGATCCGGGCAAGGAAGCCGATGCCGCCAAGGTTCTGCTGAGCCAGGGCGCGGACATGCTGTCCCAGCATACCGACTCGGCGGCGCCGCTTCAGGAAGCCGAGAAAGCCGGCGCCTCGGGCTTCGGCCAGGCCTCCGACATGATCAAGTTCGCGCCCAAGGCGCAGCGCACCGCCATCGTCGACAACTGGGCCCCCTATTACGTGCGCCGCGTGGGCGACGTGATCAACGGCACCTGGAAGTCGCAATCCTCCTGGGATGGCATGGCCGAAGGCACGGTGGGCCTCGCGCCGTTCACCAACCTGCCGGACGACGTGGCCAAGATGGCCGCCGAAACGGCGGGAGCGATCAAGACCGGTAAGCTGCACCCGTTCACCGGGCCGATCACCAAGCAGGACGGCACGGTGGTGGGCGAGGCTGGCAAGCCGCTGCCCGATGGCGACATTCTGGGCATGAACTGGTACATCAAGGGCATTGACGACAAGCTGCCGCAGTAAGCGCGGTGCGCCACAACAGCGCCTGCCGCGGGAGCGATCCCCGGCAGGCGCAGTCACGAGAGGACCATGCCCGATCCGTTCATCGCCGACTGGCTGAACTTTCTGATCCGCTGGGGACACATGATCGCCGGCATCGCCTGGATCGGCACGTCATTCTATTTCGTTGCCCTGGATTTTTCCCTGCGCGGCCGCGAAGGCCTGCCGGCCGGCGTGCGTGGCGAGGCCTGGGAGGTGCATGGCGGCGGCTTCTATCATGTGCAGAAATATCTCTCCGCCCCGGCCAGCCTTCCCGAACATCTCACCTGGTTCAAATGGGAAGCCTATCTGACATGGGTCACCGGCTTCCTGCTGCTGGCGGTGGTCTATTATCTCGATGCCAGCGCCAACCTCATCGATCCGGCGGTGCTGAACATTGCGCCCTGGGCCGCGATCCTGATCTCGCTTGTGTCGATCGTTGCCGGGTGGCTGATCTATGACGGGCTTTGCCGCTCGCCCGTCGGGCGGCGCAATGGCGCGCTGGCGGGTTCGGTTTTCCTGCTGATCCTGGCGGCCGCCTATCTCTTTACCCACGTGTTTTCAGGCCGCGGCGCCTTCATTCATGTTGGCGTCATCGCCGGCACCATGATGGCGGCCAATGTGTTCATGGTGATCATTCCCAACCAGCGCAGGATCGCCGCGGCGCTGATGCGCGGCGAAACGCCTGATCCGGCTCTTGGTGCAATGGGCAAGCAGCGCTCGCTGCACAACACCTATCTTACGCTGCCTGTGCTGCTGATGATGATCAGCAATCACTTCGCGATGATCACCGACGCGCCCAACGCCTGGCTGCTGGTGGGGCTGATCTTCGTGGGCGGCGCGGCCCTCCGGCATTTCCTGGTGCGCCATGAGGTGGGCGATCCGCTGTCCGGCATTGCCTGGACGCTGCCCATCATCTTCGGCGCGCTGGGACTTGCCTGGTGGCTCTCCGGCGCGCCGCTCGTCTCGCTGGACTGGGCCAATCTGCTGCTGCGCTGGGGCCACATGATCGCCGGCATCGCCTGGATCGGAACGTCGTTCTATTTCATCGCGCTGGATTTCTCGCTGCGAAAAGCGCCGGGCCTGCCGCCGGGCGTGGCGGGCGAGGCCTGGGAGGTGCATGGCGGCGGCTTCTATCATGTGCGGAAATATCTCACCGCGCCGGAGACGCTGCCGCGGCATCTGATCTGGTTCAAATGGGAGGCCTATCTCACCTGGGTTACGGGTTTTCTGCTGCTGGTGGTGCTCTACTATCTGCAGGCGGAAACCTATCTGATCGACCCCGCCGTGATGCCTTTGACGCAATGGCAGGCGATCGGATTGTCGGCCGCCAGCCTGGTGGCGGGATGGCTTCTCTACACGGCGCTGTGCCGGTCTCCGCTGGGGCGGCGCACCGGGCTGTTGGCGGCCTGCCTGTTCGCGATGCTGCTGGCCTTCTCCTGGTTCTATACCGCGGTGTTCTCGGGCCGCGGCGCCTTCATCCACATCGGCGCGCTGATCGGCACGCTGATGGCCGCCAATGTATTCATGGTGATCATTCCCAACCAGCGCAAGATCGCCGCCGCGCTGCTGAAAGGCGAAAAGCCCGATCCGGCGCTGGGCGCCACCGGCAAGCAGCGTTCGCTTCACAACACCTATCTGACGCTGCCGGTGCTGGCAATGATGATCAGCAACCATTTCCCGATGCTGACCGATCACCAGCACGCCTGGGCGCTGGCCGGGCTGATCATTCTGGGCGGCGGTCTCTTGCGCCATTATCTGGTGCGCACCGAAGTGGGAGACCGGCAGGCGGAGATTTCCTGGACGCTGCCGCTCATCGCCACGGCGCTTGGTCTGGCGCTGATCATGACGGAGCCCGCCAAACGCCTGCTGTTTGACGGCGATGTGTCTGCCCAACAGGCGCTGGCCATCGTCCAGACCCGCTGCGCCTCCTGCCATGCGGCCAAGCCTTCCGACGCCACCATCAAGGCCGCGCCCAAAGGGGTTCAGCTTGAAACGCTCGCCGCATTGAAGCGCTATGCCGCGCAGATCGACGTGCAGGCGGTGCGCAACAAGGCCATGCCGCTCGGCAACCGCACCGGCATGACGGATGAGGAACGCGCCAAGCTCGGCAAGTGGATCGCCATGCAATGATCAGCCTCGACGATGTGAACGCCATGAGCCCTTCCGCTTTTCTCGAGGCCTTCGGCGACATCGCCGAGCATTCGCCCTGGGTGGCGCGCGAGGCCGCCGCCTTCCGTCCCTTCCCCGCGCGGACGGACATGATCGGTCATTTCGAAAAAGCCCTGCGCGCCGCCACCCGGGATGCCCAGCTGGCGCTGCTCCGCGCCCATCCGGACCTCGCCAACCGGGCGAAGCTCACCGCCGATTCGGCGATGGAGCAGGCGGGCGCGTGCCTCACAAGCCTGACGCCAGAGGAATTCGCCCGCTTCACCGCTCTCAACACGGCCTACCGGGAGCGCTTCGGCTTTCCGTTCATCTTCGCGGTGAAGGGCGCCACCAAACACATGATCCTCGAGAGTTTCGAGGCCCGCATCGGCAACAGCCCGGATGCCGAATTGGAAACGGCGCTCGCGCAGATCTGCCGCATCTTCCGCTTCCGGCTGGAAGACCGGGTGGCGCCATGACGCGGGTGATCCGCGGGCAGACCCTCAGCTTCCCGGCTGATGGCCCGCCCGCCCATGAAACGCGGGGTGCGGTGGTGGTTGGCGATGACGGCGCCATCCTGTGGTCAGGCCCGCACGCATCGCTGCCTCCCATATTCCACCAGGCGGAGACGGAAGACCATGGCGAGATGATCGTCATGCCGGGCTTCATCGACGCTCACATCCACTTTCCGCAATACCGTATGCTGGCCGCTCCCGGGAAAGACCTGCTCGATTGGCTGAGCCGCTTCACCTTTCCCGAAGAGAGCCGCTATGGCGACGCGGCTTACGCGCAGCAGGCGGCGGACATCTTCCTCGACCGGCTGTTCCGGAACGGCACCACCGCGGCGCTGGCCTTCTGCTCGGTGCACAAGGTCTGCGCCGAGGTGCTGTTCGCGGCGGCTGAGGCGCGTGGCATGGCGCTCATCACCGGCAAGACCATGATGGACCGCAACGCCATTCCCGCCGTTCAGGACGACCCCGAGACAGGCGCCCGGGAGTCCGAGGAGCTCTACACCGCCTGGCATGGCAGGGACCGCCTGCGCTATGCGGTGACGCCGCGCTTTGCCGTGACCTCATCGGAAGCGCAGCTGCGGCTCGCCGGTGATCTCGTGGCGGCGCTGCCCGGCGCGCTGATGCAGACGCATCTGTCCGAAAGCCCGGGTGAGATCGCGCTGGTCGGGCGGCTGTTCCCGTGGGCCAGGGACTACACCGATGTTTATGACCGTTTCGGGCTGCTGGGGCCGCGCAGCCTGTTTGCGCATGGCATCCACCTAAGTGAGCGCGAATGCATGCGGCTCTGCGAGTCTGGCTCCACGGTGGTGCATTGCCCGACCTCCAACACTTTTCTCGGCTCCGGCCTGATGCGCATGCCGCATCTCAGAAAGCCGGACCGGCCGGTGGGTATCGGCATCGCGACGGATATCGGCGGCGGCACCAGCTATTCGATGCTCGCCACCATGGGCGAGGCCTATAAGGTGCAGATGCTGGCGGGCTATAAGCCCAGCGCCGCGGAGCTGTTCCGGCTTGCCACAAGAGGCAATGCCGGGCGCCTGGGCATTGACCATGAGACGGGCGCCATCGAGCCCGGCAAATTCGCCGATCTCGTGGTGCTGGACCCTCAGGCCACGCCGGTGCTGGCGAGCCGGCACGAGCTTTCGAACGCGCTTGAGGATGTATTGTTTGCGCTCATGATGCTGGGTGATGACCGCGCGGTCCGGGCCACCTATGTGAGGGGCCGCAAGGTGCATCACCGCGCTACGGCGTGAGATCGAACAAGAACGCCGGCGCGAACCAGACTTCCTCGAGATTGTTGCCGGGCCCCTTGCGGTCAATCACCAGAAACCGGCTGTCCGCGTCGTACACCAGCAGCGGATGGTGCCAGACATGGCGCGCATAGTTCACGCCCTGGCGCCCCGTGGCGGTGAAGGCGCGGTAGCTGGCGAAGTCATGGACATCCGCCGCCACCAGCACCAGCCATGGCCGGTCCTGCAGCGGCATGAACAGCTGGCTTCCCAGCGGGTGCCGCTCCATGAGCCTGATGGCGATGGGCCGCGGCCGCGGCTGGCCGCGGAACAGGCTCACATTGACGGCGCCGCCCCCGGCTTCGACGTCGATCTTCGCAAGATCGTTGAAGCGCTCGGCAAAGCCCTGGTTGATGACGATGGGATTTGCCGCCTCGCCGTCGATGACATCGCCGAAGGGGAGAAAGGCATCGCGCGTCAGCGGAACGGGTGACAGCCGCCGCATGGCGCTCATGTTATCCTGCACGCGATGGCGCCGAGTTCGCCATAATCGATCGTCACCTCGTCGCCCGGTGAAATCGCCATCGGCACGATGCAGGTGCCAGTCGTGACGAACTGCCCGGCCCTGACGCCGCCGCAATAGGCCGCCGCCTCGTTGACGAACCAGGTCAGCGCCTTGCGCGGATCGCCCAGCACCGCCTTGCCGGTGCCTTCGGCGGCGAGCGTGCCATTGCGGAAACCCTTCACCTTATGTGATGAGAGATCGATGTGCCGCCATGGCCTGTCGACGGCCGGTCCCAGCACCAGCCAGCAGGCGCAGGCCGTATCGGCGATGAGTTGCGCGGCACCCACCCTGGTGAAATCGGCATAGCGGCTGTCCGGCACCTCGATGGAAAGATGCAGCCCGCCCACCGCGGCCATCGCCTCATCCTGCGTGTAGGGCGCCCTGCGCGGCGGCAGGTCACTGGTGAAGCTGAAGGCGAATTCGGCTTCCGCCACGCGCATGATATTGTCGCCGCGGCTCACCGCCGCACCGGGCGGCAGAAGGCGTTTCCGGAGTATCCGCCCGATCAAGGGCCCATCGACATTGATGTGCTTCTGCCCGGCCTCGCTGGTGGCGGCGATCTTCCAGCCGGCCACCTCACTGCCGCTCCGCGCCGCCACGGCGGCGGCCGCCTCATAGCCCTGCGCGCGGCTCATCGGCCGCATGGTCCCGGGCAGCGCGTCAATTCGGGTTGTCGCTTCCCAGTTGCGCAACAGGAGTTCCGCCGCGGCGGCATGATCGGGCGTCGTCAAGAGGGGCTCTCCTCGTCTGAGCCCGGGTGTTGCATCATGAAAGCCGCCTCGCCGTCAACCCGTTGCCTGTCCTTGACAATCCGCATGGGCGGACGACACTATCCGCCAGAGAAAACAGGAACGATATGTACTCGCGTCCAAGAACCATCGAGGAAGCGGCCAGGGCCATGGCTGTAGCGAACGCACTGGCGGTCTGCGGCGGAACCGATGTCTATCCGGCGCATGCCGGCAAACCGTTGACGCGCCCGCTGGTCGATCTTTCCGGGATTGAAAGGCTTCGGGGCATCTCGAAGGATGGCGGCCACATCCGGCTCGGCGCTGCCACCACATGGACCGACATCATCAGGGCGGATCTGCCGCCGGCCTTTGACGGTCTCAAGGCTGCGGCGCGCGAGGTGGGGTCGATCCAGATTCAGAATCGCGGCAGCATCGCCGGCAATCTCTGCAACGCCTCGCCCGCCGCCGATGGCGTGCCGCCATTGCTGACGCTCGATGCTGCGGTTGAACTCGCGTCGGTCTCCGGCCGGCGGGTGCTGCCCTTGTCCGCCTTCATCACCGGCTACCGGCGAACGGCGTTGCGGCCGGGCGAGATCGTCAGTGCCGTGGTAGTGCCCAAACCATCGGCACGGGCCCGCTCTGCCTTCGTCAAGCTGGGCGCGCGCCGCTATCTGGTGATCTCCATCCTGATGGCCGCCGCGGTGATCGAGAAGGATGATGCGGGGCGGGTCGTGAGCGCCGCGGTGGCGGTGGGCGCCGCCTCGCCGGTGGCGCAGCGGCTTCCGGAGCTGGAACAGGACTTGCGCGGTCTCGGTCCCGGCGTGAAGCCATCTTCGCTGGTGGCGCCGCGCCATCTGGCGCCGCTCTCGCCCATTGACGATGTGCGCGCCGGCGCGGCCTATCGCCTGGAGGCGGCGCTGGCGGTGATCGGCGAAGCGCTGGACCGCGCGGCGGAAGGTTGAATGACGTGATTTCCTTTCGGTTGAACGATGCCGCCGTGTCCTGCGATGCAGACCCCGGCCAGCGGCTGAGCGAGGTGCTGCGCCGCCATTGCGGGCAGACCGGCACCAAGAGCGGCTGCGATGCCGGTGACTGCGGCGCCTGCTCGGTGCTGATTGACGGTGAGCTCGCCTGCGCCTGCCTGGTGCCCGCGGGCCAGGCCGAGGGCGCCAGCATCCTCAGCGTCGAGGGCCTGCGGGCAACGCCGGGGGGCGGGCTCTTGCAGGAGGCGTTTCTCGCCCGCGGCGCGGCGCAATGCGGCATCTGCACGCCGGGCATGCTGATGGCGGCGGCGGCACTTCTGGAGCGGGAACCAAACCCCGGCCGCGAGGCGATTGCCGATGCGCTGGGCGGCGTTCTCTGCCGCTGCACCGGCTATGCCAAGATCATTGACGCGGTGGAGGATGCCGCAAAGGGCCGCACCGCGTCCGCGCCATCGCCCATGCAGGGGAGGGCGGTGGGCGCTGGCATCGCCAGGCTGGATGGCGTGCCCAAGGTCATGGGAACCGAGAGCTATGGCGCGGACGCGGTGCCCGGTGATGCGCTGTGGGTGCGCGCGGTGCGCTCGCCCTTCCACCGCGCCGGCTTCCGCTTCGGCGATCTCGACGCCTATCTGGCCGCCCACCCCGGACTCCTCCGCATCCTGACCGCCGGCGATATTCCGGGCCGCAATGTTTTCGGCGTTATTCCGCCTTTCGCCGATCAGCCGGTGTTCGCCGAAAATGAGGCGCGCTTCCGCGGCGAGGCGGTGGCGGCCGTGGTGGGTGAGCGGGCGGCGGTGGAAGCGCTGGACCTCGCGGCCTTCCCAGTCACATGGGAGGAGCGTCCGCATGTGCTGACCGTAGCCGCGGCGCGCTTCAGCGATGCTAATAAATTGCACTACAAAATTCCCGGCTATGTT
>DAISVW010000014.1:0-16884 GCA_036826695.1 Aestuariivirga sp. | reverse complement strand
CTATCACGGCACCCAGCAGATCAACCAGGCGCAGATGGACCGCTGGTCGATCGTCACCGCGCTCAACTACCTGCCGCATGCGCAGGAAGTCGGCATCGTACTCGCCAAGTCGAAGCACTATGAGAACGACAAGGGCCGCAAGATCGTCTCCAACATGGTGCGGGTGGCCGATCTCACGCGGAACGCCTTCATGCAGGGCGACCTGTCCACCGTCATGTCGCCGCGCACGGTGATCACCTGGGCGCAGAACGCCGAGATCTTCGGCGATGTGGGCTTCGCCTTCCGGGTGACCTTCCTCAACAAGTGCGACGAGCTCGAGCGCAGCGTGGTGGCCGAATTCTATCAGCGCTGCTTCGGCGAGGAACTGCCCGAATCCTCCGCGCACATCGCCATCGCCTGAGGGCGCCGCGGTGGCCAAGGAGAAGGATACGCCGGCCAACGAGTTCAAGCGCGTCCTCACCGTGGCGATGAAGACCATCGCCGAGGACCCCGAGTTGACGGTGGCCTTCGGCAATGAGCAGCCCTCGCTGGCGGGTAACCGCGCCAGGCTGCCGCAGGTCGGCGCCGAACTGAAAGCCGCCGAAATCGCCATCGTGCGCGGACTGTCGGACAGTTTCGCGCTCCGGCTCTCCAACCACAACGACAAGGTCCACGCCCGCTACCAGCCGCAGGGCAAGAATGCCCGCGCCGTGTTCGAGGCGGTGGAGCAGGCGCGCATCGAGGCGCTGGGCGCCAACGCGATGCCCGGCATGAAGGCCAATCTCGCCGCCATGCTCGATGACCGCTACCGCAAGAAGGACGTGGCCCGCTACACCGACCGCAAGGAAGCCCCGCTCGACGAGGCCGTGGCGCTCCTGGTGCGCGAGAAGCTCACCGGAGAATTGCCGCCCGAAGGGGCACGCACCATGGTCGATCTGTGGCGGCCATGGATCGAGGAGAAGGCGGACACGCAGCTCCAGCATCTCACGGACAGCATTCACGACCAGGCGGCCTTCGCGCGCATGTCGCGCGACATCATCGCGGCACTCGACATGGCCGAGGAACTGGGCGAGGACCCCGACCAGGCCGAGGAGAGCGAGGAAGAGAACGAGCCGGAGGAAGACTCGGGCGAGCGTCAGGAGACGCCTGACAGCGACGAGCAGGAAAGCTCGCAGCAGTCCATGGAGGAAATGCAGGACGCCGAGGGCGAGACCGAGGCCGCCGAGATGGACGCCCAGCAGATGGACGTCGATGAGCAGCCGGACGACCAGGAAGGCGAGGAAGAGCAGGAAGGCGAAGAACCCTGGCGGCCGCAGCTGCCGTTCTCCTCGCTTTCCAACGAGGATTTCTACAAGGTCTTCACCAACCAGTTCGACGAGGAGATCGACGCCGAGGACCTCTGCGACGCCGAGGAGCTGAACCGGCTGCGCAACTATCTCGACAAGCAGCTCTCCAATCTGCAGGGCGTCGTGTCGAGGCTTGCCAACCGCCTGCAGCGCCGCCTGATGGCGCAGCAGAACCGCTCATGGGATTTCGACCTCGAGGAAGGCGTGCTCGACGCCGCCAGGCTCACCCGCGTGGTGATCGATCCCATGCATCCCCTGTCGTTCAAGGTCGAGCAGGACACCGAGTTCCGCGACACGGTGGTGAGCCTGCTGCTCGACAATTCCGGCTCGATGCGCGGCCGGCCGATCACCGTGGCGGCGACCTGCGCCGACATCCTGGCGCGCACGCTGGAGCGCTGCGGCGTCAAGGTCGAGATCCTGGGCTTCACCACCAGAACCTGGAAGGGCGGGCAATCGCGCGAGAAATGGCTTGCCGCCAACAAGCCCGCCAACCCGGGCCGCCTCAACGACCTCCGCCACATCATCTACAAATCCGCCGACAGCCCGTGGCGCCGGGCCCGCCGCAACCTCGGGCTGATGATGCGCGAGGGCCTCCTCAAGGAGAACATCGACGGCGAGGCGCTGATCTGGGCCCACAACCGCCTGCTTGCCCGGCGCGAACAGCGCCGCATCCTGATGGTGATCTCGGATGGAGCGCCGGTCGATGATTCGACACTGTCGGTCAATTCCGGCAACTACCTCGAGAAGCATCTGCGCCAGGTGATCCACGATATCGAGCAGCGCTCGCCGGTCGAGCTGATCGCCATCGGCATCGGCCACGACGTGACCCGCTATTACAAGCGCGCGGTGACCATCGTCGATGCCGAGGAGCTGGGCGGCGCGATGACCGAGAAGCTGGCCGAGCTGTTCTCCGAACGCGCCGCGCCGCCGCGCATGCCAGCGAGGCCCGCGCCGGCCAAGCGCAAGCAGCCGGCATGATCAGACGGCTCGCCGTCCTGCTGTGCCTCGCCGGCGCAGCGGTGGCGCGGGCGGAGCCGGTGGCCGTCAGCGCCGCGCCCATCGCGTCGTTTCAGCGCTTTTCCTCGCAGGAGCGCTTTGGCCCCCTGGTCTGGCGGGGCGGTCTCACGCTCACCTCGGACGATGCGTGGTTCGGCGGGTTTTCAGGGCTCGTCATGAGCAAGGACTGCGAAGAGCTGCTGGCGGTCAGCGACTACGGCGTCTGGCTCAGGGCCAGGCTCAGCTATGACGGCAACAAGCTCTCCGGCCTCGCCGATGCGCAACGCGCCGTCCTGCTGGACAGCGATGGCCAACCGCTGAGCAAGAAGATCGCCGCCGATGCCGAGGCGCTGACCCGCCTCGATGATGGATCGGTTGCGGTTGGCTTCGAACGCCTTGCGCGGATCGGCCGCTACAATCTGCCGAGGGACGGATTCGCGGCGCGCTTCGAGGCCGTTCCCCACCCAGGCGACATCGACAGGGGCCCGAACAATGGTGAGTTCGAGGCGCTGGGCGAACTTGCCGACGGCCGCCTGATCGCCATCGCCGAGCGCCAGTTCGATGACAGTGGCGCCATCCGCGCCTGGGCTTGGAAAGGCGGGAAGACCACGGCCTTCACCGTCGCGCGCTTTGGTGATTACCGGGTGACCGATCTCGCGGTGCTGGACGATGGCAGCATTCTCACCCTCGAGCGCCGCTTTGAGCCGACGTCGCTTCCGGGCATCGCGCTGCGGCGCTTCCCCGCCTCCGCCGTCGCGCGGGGTGCGGTTATCGAACCGGAACTCCTGCTCGAGGCGACGGCGCCGCTGTCTGTGATCGACAACATGGAGGGGATTGCAGTATGCGAGCGCGGCGGCACGGCCCGGCTGACGCTGATCTCGGACGACAACTTCAACCGCGCGATGCAGAGCACCATCCTGCTGCAGTTCGACTACGATCCCTGAACGGCTTCATGCTTCGCGAGGAAGTCCTCGACCGCCAGGCGGCGCATGTCGTCGACCGCCCGGCCCAGCCTGTCATGCTCCCAGTCCCACCAGCCGAGCCTGATGATGCGCGCGCCGAATTCGGGCGCGAAGCGCCATTTGAGAAAGCGGGCCGGAACGCCCGCCACCACCGCATAGGCGGGAACGTCATCGGTCACCACAGCGCCCGCCGCCAGCACCGCGCCGTGGCCGACCCTGACGCCGGGCAGCACGATGACGCCATGCCCGATCCATACGTCATGGCCGATCGCGACGGCGGCCCTGATGCGCTCTTCGCGGAACGCCTTGTCGAGCCTGGCGCCGGCGAAATACTCGTTCGGGCGATAGGTGATCTTGTGCTGGCTGATCCGCGAAACCGGGTGGTTCAGCGCGTTGATGCGGCAGGCCGCGGCAATGGCGCAGAACTTGCCGATCTCCGCATAGATCGCCTCGCTGTCACGCTCGATATAGGAATAATCACCGAGCGATGAATCGAGAAACTGCACGCGTTCCTTGAGTTCGGTGAAGCGCCCGAGCCGCGCGTTGCGCAGGCTCGCCGAGCCATGCACGCGCGGCGTGCCGTCACGGGGCCCAGGCGGCGGCGTGCTCTGTTCGCTCATCGCCCGTCACCTAACGCAAAAGCCGCCCCGGTTGGAGCGGCTTTCGCTGAACCCCGGAAACCGGATCACGCGGCCTTGGCGGCGTCCCGCTTGCGGGCCACCGCCCGCTTCAGGCGCAACGCCTTGTCCGAGAGCTGGGCATCGCTCGCCTTGATCAGGAAATTGTCGAGGCCGCCCACATGCTCCACCGACTTCAGCGCGATCGCCGAAATGCGCATGCGGTAGGTGAGCCCCATCGCATCGCTCATCAGGCTCACATCGCAGAGATTGGGCATGAAGCGGGTCTTGGTCTTGTTGTTGGCATGGCTGACCTTGTGGCCGACCAGCGCATTCTTTCCCGTCAACTCACAACGGCGGGCCATGGGCGTAACTCCAGATAAGAAGAATTGGACCGGACAGCAGAAAGCCTCCGGCATGTCGGGCGGCTCTATACGTGCTGACGCGTTTTGGGTCAAGCCGAAGGACGCCGAATTCCGCCGTCCGGCCGGCTTGGACCGTCTGTGCCGGGCTGGCACAGGCGCGTTAACGCCAGAGCCCCGAAGCTGCCCGACAGCCGCCGATGACCGGAACACGCTAGTAGGCCTCCATAGGGAGACCCACTACCGCTTGTGAGAACAATCCATGAAAACCCCCGTCGCAGCGATTCGGGCCTGCTCCGTTCCGCAAGCGGTCCGCTTCGTTAATGCCGCTCGCTCCGTGCATCATGAAGCTGCAACAATTCGTCAACCATGACTGGCCCGCCATCAACCATAAGCCAGGCGCAGCCGCCCCTTGCTGGCGCGCAAAGGCCGCTGACGGCTCGCGCAGTCCTTCAGCAATCCACCGGAAATCAATAGCTTAAGACAAGAACAAACCCGGAATTGGGGGCTTGAAGCGATTCGGGCCAGCTTCGTTCGGCATTGAATCCATTTGCTAACGCAACATCCCGGAATGAACCATCGGGGCTTGACCTCAACCGCCGGTCGCCCCAACTGACTCTGGTTCACTTTTTCTGATTTCACCCCATGCCCGCCGCCAAGACCGTCACCGCCGTGTTAGGCCCGACCAACACCGGCAAGACCCACCTCGCGGTCGAGCGCATGCTGGGCCATGGCAGCGGCATGATCGGCCTGCCGCTGCGCCTTCTCGCCCGCGAGATCTATGACCGGGTGCGCCAGCGCGCCGGCGATGCCGCGGTGGCGCTCGTCACCGGCGAGGAGAAGATCATCCCCGCCCAGCCGCGCTACTGGGTGTGCACCGTCGAAGCCATGCCCTCCGATGTCGAAGTGCCGTTTCTGGCCATCGACGAGGTGCAGCTCTGCGCCGATTTCGAGCGCGGCCACATCTTCACCGACCGGGTTCTGCACCGCCGCGGCCGCGACGAGACCATGCTGCTCGGCGCCGCCACCATGCGGCCGATCCTGGAGCGGCTGCTGCCGGGCACCAGCTTCGTGTCGCGGCCGCGCTTCTCGCAGCTGCTTTATGCCGGCCAGAAGAAGATCACCCGCCTGCCGCGGCGCACCGCCATCGTCGCCTTCTCGGCGGAGATGGTCTACGCCACCGCCGAGCTGATCCGCCGCCAGCGCGGCGGGGCCGCCGTGGTGCTGGGAGCACTTTCGCCGCGCACCCGCAACGCCCAGGTGGCGCTCTACCAGTCGGGCGACGTTGACTACATCGTGGCGACTGACGCCATCGGCATGGGCCTCAACATGGATGTCGATCATGTGGCCTTCGCCTCGACGCGGAAATTCGACGGTTTCCAGTACCGCCAGCTGAACCCTTCCGAGCTGGGCCAGGTGGCGGGCCGCGCCGGCCGCTACATGAACGACGGCACCTTCGGCGTCACCGGCGAGGCCGATCCCTTCGATCCGGAAACCGTGGAACGTCTCGAAGGCCATGTCTTCGAGAACGTCCGCATGCTGCAGTGGCGCAACCGCGAGCTTGATTTCGCCTCGCTCGAACGGCTCCGGCAATCGCTCAATCAGCCACCGCAGCTGCAGGGCCTGACGCGGGCCCAGCCCACCGCCGATCTTCTGGCGCTGGAGGCGCTGGCCCGCGACCCCGCCACCCGCGATCTCGCGAAGGGCAGAAAAGAGGTCGAACGGCTGTGGGAGGTCTGCCAGATCCCCGACTACCGCAACATCTCGAATTCCGAGCACGCGGCGATCGTGTCGCGCATCTACCAGTTCCTCGAGACCGGCAATGGCTTCATCGACGAGGACTGGTTCGTCCGCCAGCTGAGGTTCTGCGAGAACACCCATGGCGACCTCGACACGCTTTCGAACCGCATCAGCCACATCCGCACCTGGACCTTCGTGGCCAACCGGCCGGACTGGCTCAAAGCGCCCATCTATTGGCAATCCCGCGCCAGAGAGATAGAGGACAAGCTGTCGGATGCCTTGCATGAGCGCCTGACCCAGCGTTTTATCGACCGGCGTACCAGCGTGCTGATGAGGCGGCTGGCCCAGAAGGAAGAACTGATGTCGACAGTTGAGGAAGACGGCGCCATCCGGGTGGAAGGCGAGTACATCGGCCGGATCAAGGGCTTCCTGTTCCTGCCGGACGGCGCCGCCGACGGCGCCGAGGCCCGCGCCCTCAAGACAGCGGCGCTTTCGGCGGTGGCCGCCGAAGTTGCCGCCCGCGCCAGGGCCGTCGCCGCCTCCGCCGACACCGACCTCAAGCTCAGCCGTGACGGACAGATCATCTGGAACCATGCCCCGGTGGGCAGGCTCGAACCCGGCAACACCCCGCTCAAGCCGCGCGCCGTGGTGATCGCCGGTGAACAGCTGTCCGGATCCGAGCGCGAAGACGTGCAGCAGCGCCTGCAGAAATTCGCCGACCGCCATGTCGCGGCGGTGCTGGAGCCGCTGGTCAAGCTCGAGGAGGGCGAGGGGCTGGAAGGCATTTCGCGCGGCATCGCCTACCGGCTGGTCGAGCCGCTGGGCGTGCTGCCGCGCGACCAGGTGGCCGAGGAAGTGAAGGCGCTGAGCCAGGATGAGCGCGCCAAGCTGCGCGCCCTTGGCGCCCGCTTCGGCGCGTTCAACATCTATGTGCCGGCCCTTCTCAAGCCGGCGGCCACCGAACTCCGGCTCCTGCTGTGGGCGCTGGGCCTGCAGAAGGAGGGGAAGCTCGATCCCGCCGCGCTGCCCCAGCCGCCCGGACAGGGCCTCACCTCCGCCGCCTTCGACCGGTCGACGCCCAGGGGCTTCTACGGCGTCTGCGGCTATCGCATCTGCGGCAGCCGGGTGGTGCGAATCGATATGCTGGAGCGCCTCGCCGATCTGATCCGCGACCGGGTGTTCTGGCGGCCGCGCTTTCCCGAGGAACCCCGGCCGGCCGGTTCGATCGAGGGTGGCGGCTTTGCCGTGGTGCCCGACATGATGTCGCTGGTCGGCTGCTCCGGCGAGGATTTTCTCGGCATCCTCAGGAGCCTCGATTACCGGATGCAGAAAAGGAAAGTGAAGCGGCCGGCGGTTCCGGCTCCGGCTCCTGCCGCCGCCGTGGCGGAGGCAGCGCCGGACGCCGCCATCGAAGCGCCGGCTGAAACACCAGCCGCCGAGCCCGTTGCGGAACTCGCACCGGAAGCAGCGACCGAAGCCGGACCGGCGCCTGAGATCGCCATGGAAGAGGTGGAAATCGAGGTCTGGTGGCCGCGCGATACCGGCCCCTTCCGGCACAGGGGCGAGCGGCCGCAGCGCAAGCGCCCGGACCAGCAACCCGCCGTTCCAGAGGCCGCCGCCGCCGAGGCGCCGAAAGCAGCCGAAGAAAACCAGGAAACCCGGAGGCCACCACGCCAGGACAAGGGGCCGCGCCGTCACGGCCGGCCCGGCGGCCGCGAAAACCGGCCTGCCCACAAACCCCGGCAGGACGGCGGCGGCAGGCCGCCAAGACCCGAGCGCGCGCCGCGCCCGGAAAAGCCCGTGGACCCCGATTCGCCCTTCGCCGTGCTGGGGGCGCTGAAGGCGAAGCTTGCCGGCCAGTGACCGGCCAGAGGGCCGCCAGCGCCTCGACAAGTGGCTGTGGTGTGCCCGCGTCGTCAGAACCCGGGAGGCGGCGGCGGCGCTGGTTGAATCAGGTCACCTGCGGATCAACGGCCAGAAGACCCAGAAGCCCGGCCATGGCGTCAAACCGGGCGATGTGCTGACCATCGTGCTCGATCGCCGGGTCCGCGTCCTGCGGGTCACCGGCCTCGCCGAACGGCGGGGACCGGCGGCCACGACGGCGCTCTTTCAAGAGCCCGCCGCCGGAAGCCCGGACGCGTGAGCCCATGCAGAAATCAGGTGCAAGGCGCGCCGGAACTTGCTATTCAGCTGTTCGGAATAAAGAACGGTAGCTTCGCCCATGACTTACATCGTCACCGAAAACTGCATCAAATGCAAATACATGGACTGCGTGGAGGTGTGCCCCGTGGATTGTTTCTACGAGGGCGAGAACATGCTGGTCATCCATCCCGACGAATGTATCGATTGCGGGGTCTGCGAGCCGGAATGCCCGGCCGAGGCGATCAAGCCCGATACCGTGGCGGGGCTCGAATCCTGGCTGAAGCTCAACACCGAATATGCCAGTCAGTGGCCGAACATCACCAGCAAGCGCGAGGCGCCTGCCGATGCCAAGGAATTCGACGGGGTGGAAGGCAAGCTGGAGAAGTATTTCTCTCCCAACCCCGGCGAAGGGGACTGAGCGGATCACCCATGCGCCCGGCGCAGGGTGAACATGCAAGGAGCTGAGGCCCGTTAACCTTCATCGCAGGATTATTGAGCGGCGGGGGCGGAATTCCACCGTACACGGACAGATCGGCCTTTAAAAATACGTAAACTTGTGCTATTTGTTATTTGATGAGTATGTAAACCGAGTTAGCTGCTGGAAACCGGGCTGGTTGGCTCGGTTTTTTTCGCGCAGACGCCCGGATCCTGTCCACATCGCGCGAACGGGCCCCGCGGGCGCCCTTCCAGTGGATCGGCGAGGGCATCGGTTACGGGCACATGACGAAAAAGTAATGCGCGCAACCGTCGGGCTGCGCAGGCGTCATGTTTGCGCCGTCAATCACGGACATGCTCGAGACACGTTTGGGCAAGAGGCGAAGGACCGAAATGACCAAGAAAAAGAACAAGACCGTAACCGCAAGAAAGCCCCAGGCCAAGGCCAAGGCCAAGTCAGCCCCGAAGAAGACCTCGAAACCCGTTGCCGCCGCCAGGGCGAAGCCGGATGCCAGGGCGCAAGCCAAGGCGGCGCCCCAGAAGCGGGCGGCAAAGCCCGTGGCCAGGGCCAAGCCCGCGAAATCAAACGCCGCCGCGCCGGCAAAGCCTGCCGCCAGGCCGGCGAGCGCCACGAAACCGGCGGCCGAGGTGAAGAAGCCGGCAACCTGGCCGGCGCCCGCTCCCAGGGCGGCCGCGCCGCAGCCAGTGGCGGCGCCGCCTGCCGCCGGGCCGAAGCCCGCTCCCGCGGCCGCCCCGGTGGTTGCCGCGCCGCCGGTGCGCAAGCTGTCGTTCAAGGTCAACGAACTGGTGGTCTATCCGGCGCATGGCGTCGGCAGGATCAGCCAGATCGAGGAACAGGAGATCGCCGGTGCCAGGCTTGAACTCTACATCGTCGATTTCGAGAAAGAAAAGCTGCGCCTCAAGGTGCCGACCAGCCGCGCTGAACAGAAAGGCATGCGCCGGCTCTCCGACAAGGCGCAGATCGAGGCGGCCCTCAAGACGCTGCGTGGCCGGGCGCGCATCAAGCGCACCATGTGGTCGAGGCGCGCCCAGGAGTATGACGCCAAGATCAACTCCGGCGACATCATGGCGGTGGCCGAAGTGGTGCGCGACCTCTACCGGTCCGAGCGCCAGCCGGAGCAGTCCTATTCCGAGCGCCAGCTGTTCGAACAGGCGCTGGACCGGATGGCCCGCGAGATCGCCGCCGTCAAGAAGATCGACGACGACCAGGCGGTGAAGGAGCTCGAGGACTATCTCGCCAAGAACGCCAAGCGCCCCGGATCCGGCGAAAAGGCCGAGGACGACGTCACCGCCGATCAGGCGGCCTGACGCCCCGGCGGAACCTCCGCAATCCTCAAGGCCCGGCCATCGCGGCCGGGCCTTTCGTTTCCGTGGCTTCCCAAATCGCCGGCGGCAGGCTAGCTTGAGGTCACGTCCCGGTAGCTCAGCAGGATAGAGCACAGGTTTCCTAAACCTGGGGTCAGGGGTTCGAATCCCTTCCGGGACGCCATTTTTTCCTGTTTCATGTAACGGCTTTTCGGAACCTGTGGCAATCCGGCCTTCAATGTTGATCGGCATTGACATCGGCACCACGGCGGTGAAGGCGGCGCTGTTCGACGCCCGCGGCAATGCGTTGCGGCGTTTCGCCCAGTCCTATCCCACGCGGCGGCCCGCGCCCGGCCAGGCCGAGCAGGATCCGCGCGACTGGAGCCGTCTGGTGCTGCGGGCGCTCGCCGAACTCACCGAAAACGCCAGCGTCACCGCCATCGGCCTGTGCTCGCAGGTCAATACCCATGTCTTCACCGGCGATGATGGCGAGGCGCTGTTCCCCGCCATCACCTGGCAGGACAGCCGCGCGGCGGAGGATGCCGCGGCGCTCGATGCGCGGATCGCGCCGGAGGACAAGCGCGCCTGGTGGGGCGCACCGCTTCCCGTCGACGCCAGCCATGTGCTGGCCCGCATGGCTCACATCGCCCGCACCGCGCCCGATCTCTGGCGGCGCACGCAACTGGTGCTGGCCCCCAGGGACTATTGCCTGCTCCATCTCACCGGTCAGGCGGTGGCGGACCCGATGAGCAATTTCGGCATTCTCGACCAGCGCCTCGCGCTCATTGCGCCGCTTCTGGCGCTGGTGCCCGGCGCGGCGGCGCGGTTGCCGCGCATTGCGGGTTTCACCACGCTGGCAGGCCATATCCGTCCAGGGCTTCCCGGTGCGGGTCTTCCCGTCGTCACCGGGGCGATGGATGCCTGGGCCGGGCTTTATGGCGCGGGCGTCACGGCGGAGGGCGAAGGCCTTTACCTGAGCGGTACGAGCGAGATCCTGGGCGTCATCTCGGGCGAACGCCGACCGGCTCCCGGCGTCATCGCCTTTGCCGAATGCGAGGGCCTCACCCTCCATGCCGGGCCCACCCAGGCGGGTGGCGCTGCCGCCGCCTGGGCCGGCCGCCTGCTGGGGCGGACGCCGTCTGAGCTTGCGGCGTTGGCGGCTGAGGCGGATCTCGCCCATGTGCCGCTGTTCCTGCCGCATCTGGATGGCGAGCGCGCGCCCTTGTGGGATCCCGAGGCGATGGCCTCGTTCAGCGGAATGGGGGCGGCCACCGGCCCCGCCGAACTGGCCCGCGCCGTGCTGGAGGGTGTGGCCTATGCGGCGCGGCTCGTCTTCGACAGCCTTGAGCAATCGGCCGCGCGCGGCGCCTCGGTGATCCATCACGCGGGTGGCGGGTCGGCGTCTGACCTGTGGTGCCAGATCAGGGCCGATGTGCTGGGAAAGCCCATCCGCCGCGCGGCGAACCGTGACGCCGGCGTGCTGGGCGCGGCGCTGCTGGCCGGCGCCGGTACAGGATTGTTTTCATCGCTGGCCGGCGCGGCGCGCGGCGCGGTTCA
Source organism: Aestuariivirga sp. (assembly GCA_036826695.1). Lineage (GTDB taxonomy): Bacteria > Pseudomonadota > Alphaproteobacteria > Rhizobiales > Aestuariivirgaceae > Aestuariivirga. The sequence continues at coordinate 5,422 of DAISVW010000014.1, read as the reverse complement.
GTATGATGCGGAATTCGTTCCTGACAGCATGGCGGCTGCCCGCCACGCCCGGCGTTATGAGGCCTACAGACTTGCCTATCAGCAGCTCCGCCCTGTGAACCGGCTGCTGCGCTGATCGCGAGAGTCGCGTCATCTCACCATGAGAGGGATTGACCCTGGCATCCTATTTGGCGGCGACAAAGAAGCCCCTGGATCAAGTCCGGGGGCAGTGGGAGGAGGAGGCAGAACTGGCGGGCAGACGGCGCGTGAAATCGCCCCTATCCTGACCGGGGGCCAATCTTGGCGATATAGGTTACACCCGGAAGACCCTCGAAATGCGCATCGCAGGTCAGCAGGTCGGCGCCGTGCTCCTGCGCCGTGGCGTAGATGATGGCATCGACGGTCGCGAGCCTGTGCCTGCCGCAGATGTCCGCGGCCGCAAGGGCGATCTTCGTGTCGAGGGCCGCAAGAACGCACATCTGGGTAAAGGCAATCACCTGATCGGCCTTGTCTTCGCCAACCTCGCGGACAAGCCACTTCGAAAGTTCGAGCTGGACGATCGCCGGCACGAGCCAGTCGTCACGGGACGGGATTTCCGGGGCCACAAGCCGCCCTGTTGCCGATGCCATCAGCCACTCGATCCAGGCGGACGTATCGACAAGCCGCATCAGAGCCGGTCTTTGCGATCGCGATAGTCTTCTGGCCTCGCGCCCCTGGCGATGCCCGCGAGATCGGCGGGTTCAGGCACAGGAACGAGCAGCACACCCGTTCCCTTGGGAATGAACGCGAACTCCTGGCCAGCCTTCCACTGCCGGGCGACGCGAACCGCCTTCGGGATCGAAATCTGGAACTTCGCTGAGAGCGTTGCCGTGTCGGACATGAGTATAGCCACCATTGATCGATCGCAATTTGGTAAGAAATACCATCATGCCAGCTCAGCTGGAAGGCCAATTTACGCGACGCACCGCCGAGATCGAGGATGGCCGGGAGGCCCGCCCTCACTGCTGCGCCGCGCGCCAGTCCCAGGGCATGTCGAAACTGCCGGACCACAATCCGCGGCGGTTTGCCCGCGCCTCGTTTTCGTCTCGGATGTAATCAATTCCATACTTTCGAAATGCGACAGCCCAGCCCTCCCGCACCATCCAGCCATTGAGGTTGACGCCGTCCTGGAAGCATGTCGCGATGATCCGGTCGTAGCGGTCCACGCCCTTGGGCCGGCATTTCACGGTGCCGCGGCCGATCCGGTCGGCCAGCGCGAAGGCGGCCTTGCGGCCGCAGCGGTAGGGCTTGCCGTCCTTGTCGAGGCAGCGCTGCCCGCCTTCGGGCGCGTCGATGGCGTCGAGCCGGATGCGCTGTCCGCGCATCTCGATCGTGTCACCGTCGATAACGGTTGCAGTGCCGACCAGCGAAGCGCTGTCCGACGCCGCATACAGCACAAGCGGCGTGGCAACCAGAACGGCTACAATCAGCAACGTTCTGAATGCCTTTTTCAACTTGCGGCCCGCATGCCCTCGTCAGGGATTCCGCTTGAAGACCGTCTCGCCTTCCTTGATGGTCTCGAGCACCTTGATGTCCTTGATGGTCTTGGGGTCGACCTTGAGCGGGTTCTGCTCCAGGATCACCAGGTCGGCGAGCTTGCCCACTTCCAGCGTACCCTTGCTGTTCTCTTCCTTGATTTGGTAGGCAGCATAAGAGGTTACGGCCTTGAGACCGACATAGGGCGTGACCCGTTCCTTCTCGCCGATCACCCGGCCGTCGGGAATGGCGCGGTTGACGCCCGCGTCCACCAGTTCGAGGATCCAGGGCTGCGGAGACACCGGCGCATCGTGTGAGAAGGTAAAGGGAATACCCTTTTCTTCCAATGTATTGGCAGCCAGCGCCCGGTTGCCGCGCTCGCCGCCCCAGAGAACCCGCGCGCCCGCTCCGCCGGACACCCGACCCGACGACAGGAAGCTCGGGATGGCCCCCACCTGCTGCACCCGCTTGATCTGGTCCGGACGCATGTAGGTGGCATGGATGAACACCGGCCGGTGATCACGCATGCCGTATTTCGCGATGGCCCGTTCGACAGCCTTAAGTGCTTGTTCTACCGCGGCATCTCCGTTCATGTGCATGTTGATCTGGATGCCCGAGTTCCAGAACTTGTCGAAGGCGGCGTCCAGGACCTCGTCCGGGATCTGCTGGAAACCGGAAAACACGCCGGTCTTGCCGGGCGGGTTGTTGGAGTAAGGCTCTGTGAACCACGCCGTATCGAGACTGCCGTCGAGCCAGAACTTGATGCCGCCCAGCCTGACGCGATTCACGTAACGTTTATCAAGGTCTGGCCTGGCCTGCAGCAACCGCTTGGCGGTGTCGCCGGGCGCCTCGGTGCCTTGCGCGGCGATCAGGTCCTGCCGCGCCACGGAGGGATCGGCGACCTCGGCGTCGGCATATTCCGCCGCCACCGCCTTGCCGGCATCCAGCACGGCATTGGCGACGGAGTCCTTCGCGCAGATGTAAAGATCTATTTTCAATAGGTTCTTGTCAATCGCATTGCGCACGATGTCGATGTCGTCATCGCCCAGTCCAAGGCCGCATTCCATGGCCGTCGTCTGGCCGTAGCTGGCCCACAGGTCGACGGCGCCGGTCGCCACCCGGTCTGCCAGCGCGCCCTTGAACGGTGGCCGCTGCTTCCGCACCATGTTGAGCGCCGTTTCCTCCATCGGGCCGGCGAGTTCGCTGCCGCCCGGCTTGCGGTCGAAGCTGCCGCCTTCCGGGTCAGGGGTCGCCGCCGATATGCCCGCGAGCTTGAAAAGTGCAGTGTTTCCCGCACCTAGATGGCCCGAGGAGTCGACGATCATCACCGGCCGGTCGGCCGAAACCTGATCCAGTTCCTCCATGGTGGGGGTACGGCCCTCCTTGAGCTTGCGGGCGCCGTAACCGAAGCCGACGCTCCAGTCTCCGGGCGGCGTGCGCTCGGCCTGGGCTTTCATGCGGGCAATGATATCGGGGATGTCGGTCGTGCCGAACAGGTCGGCATCGATGATGTTCTTGCCGAAATAGATCATGTGCCCGTGGGTATCGATGAAGCCCGGCAGGAGTGTGTGGCCGCCGAGGTCTATCAGCTTGGTTTCAGAGCCCTTTAGCGCCATGGCGTCAGTCTTCGAGCCGGCGAAGGCGATGCGCCCGTCGTCGACCACCAGGGCCTCGACATAGCTTGGTTCCTTGCCGGCCATGGTAAGGATGTCACCACCAAAATAGATCGCATCGGAGTCAAAGGCGGATGACGACAACAGGATACCGGCTGCAAGTCCGGTCATGATTTTGATCGACATGACGGGGGCTCAATTTTTGGTTGATGACAATATTTTTTTACCCGAGATGCGTGTATCTGACAAGCAGTCCGGCCACGCCCAGATCGCAGTTGCGGATCCCAGCCGGGACACCTAACACAACGCCGGGCTCCGGAGATAAGACTCCCATGTTATCAGGATGACCGACCAAAGCCGCCGCTCCGTGAAAGTGGATGAGCTCGCAACCGCCCTGCGCGTCCTCGCCATGGATGCCGTCGAGCATGCAGGCGCCGGACATCCCGGAATGCCCATGGGAATGGCGGACATTGCTGTTGCCCTGTGGCATGATCATCTGCGCCACAATCCGGCCGATCCCTCCTGGCCGGACCGTGACCGGTTCGTGCTCAGCAACGGCCACGGCTCGCTATTGCTCTATAATCTCTTGCATCTTTCCGGTTACGGCGTGAGCATCGATGATCTCCGCAGCACAAGGCGGTTTGGCAGCCGCACGCCGGGGCATCCGGAATACCGCCTCACGCCAGGCGTCGAAACCACAACCGGACCACTGGGACAAGGCCTCGCCAACGCCGTCGGCATGGCGCTCGCGGAACGTCTTCTGGCGGCGCGGTTCAACCGCCCCGGCCATGCCGTCGTCGATCATTTCACCTATGCCTTCGTTGGTGACGGATGCCTGATGGAAGGCATTTCGCATGAGGTCTGTTCGCTCGCCGGAGCGCTCGGGCTGGGCAAGCTGATCGTGCTTTACGATGACAATGGCGTCTCGATCGATGGCCCTGTTGCCGGCTGGTTTGCCGATGACACGCCGCGCCGCTTCGAGGCCTATGGCTGGCAGGTATTCGCGGACATCGACGGCCATGACATCGCGGCGGTCAGTGCGGCCATCGCCGCCGCCAGACAGGATCCGGCACGGCCCAGCCTGATCTGCTGCAAGACCCTGATAGGAAAAGGTTCTGCGACCATGGCCGGAAGCAAGGAGTGCCATGGGTCGCCGCTGGGTGCTCAGGAAGTGGCGCGCAGCCGGCAGGCGCTCGGATGGCTGCATCCACCCTTCGTCATCCCGCCGGAAATTCGTGCCGCCTGGTCGGCCGAGGACTCGGGAAAAGCATTGCAGAAAGACTGGGAGCAGCGGTTTGCGGCCTATGCGGCGGCCTTCCCGGCCGAGGCGGCGGAATTCCAGCGCCGCATCGCGGGGGATCTTCCCGGCGGGTTCCCGGCGCTTGTTCATGAGACTGTTCAGAGTCTGGCGAATGCCAGCAAGCCTCTCTCGGGCCGCCAGGCCAGCCACGACGTGGTCTCGCAGCTTGCGCCTCATCTTCCTGAGTTGATTGGCGGATCGGCCGATCTCTCGGTCTCCACCATGGCCGTCTGGCCCGCCGCCAAACCGGTCACGGCCGAAGGTGACGGCAACTTCATTTCCTACGGCGTGCGCGAATTCGGCATGGCCGCGATGATCAACGGCATGCTCTGCCATGGCGGTTTCCGGCCTTTCGCCGCAACCTATCTGGTATTCTCGGATTACGCCCGCAACGCGCTGCGCATGGCGGCGCTGATGGGCCTCGGCGCCATTCATGTGCTGACCCATGATTCGATTGCAGTGGGTGGCGATGGTCCGACCCATCAGCCGGCGGAGCATCTGGCCTCGCTGCGGCTGATCCCCAACCTCGATCTCTGGCGGCCCTGCGACGGCGTGGAAACCGCCATCGCCTGGGCCGTGGCCCTCGAACAGCGGGACATGCCCACCGTGCTGGCGCTGAGCCGCCAGGCGATGCGCACAAAGTCGCGCAAGTCCCTTCAGATGCATGAGATTCGGCGTGGTGGTTATGTGCTGTCCGCCGAGGCTGGGCCGCTCGCCGTGATCCTCATTGCCACCGGTTCCGAGGTCGATCTGGCGCTGGCGGCGCAAGAAGAGCTGAAGCAAGAGGGGCTGCATGTGCGCGTCGTGTCGATGCCGTCCACGCGCAGCTTCGACCGGCAGGATCAAGTCTGGAAGCAACAGGTCTTGCCGCCCGGGCCGCCGCGCCTCGCCATCGAGGCCGGTGTCTCCGATTACTGGCGCAAATATGTCGGGCTCGACGGCGATGTCATCGGCGTCGACGGCTTAGGCCACTCTGCCCCGCCCGACGCGCTGTTAAGGCAATTTGGCTTGACCC
>DAISVW010000013.1:0-17079 GCA_036826695.1 Aestuariivirga sp. | reverse complement strand
CAAGGCCCGCGCCGAACTTCTGCGGCTGGCCAGGGATTATGAGCTCGAGGTCGATCCGGACGCCACCGTCGGCGAATTGCCGGTCGGCCTGCAGCAGCGAGTCGAAATCCTGAAAGCCCTCTTCAGGGGTGCCGATACCCTGATCCTCGACGCGCCCCCCGGCGTGCTGACGCCGGACGAGGCCGACCATCTGTTCCGCATCCTCGGCACGCTGCGCGGCCAGGGCAAGACGGTGATCCTCATCACCCACAAGCTGCGCGAGATCATGGCGATCACCGCCCGGGTCTCGGTCATGCGCCGCGGTGAAATGGTCGCCACCCGCGAGACCAAGTCCACCTCGGTCGAGGAGCTGGCGGAACTCATGGTGGGCCGCCATGTGCTGCTGCGGGTCGAGAAAGGCCCGTCGCGGCCCGGCCAAACAGTGCTCGACGTCAGGAACCTATCATGGAAGGACCGCAAGGGCGTGGCGCGCGTCGACAATGTGTCCTTCACGGTCAGGAAGGGCGAGATCGTCGGCAGCGCGGGGGTTTCCGGCAACGGCCAGTCAGAACTTCTCGACGTGATTGCCGGCATCGCCAGGCCGAGTGCCGGTCAGGTGATCTTCGAGGGCAAGGACATCGGCGTGCTGGGTGACCCCCATCATGTGCGCGAGGAAGGCCTTGCGCATGTTCCGGAAGACCGCCAGCACCGTGGCCTCATTGGCTCCTTCGAGGCTGCGGAGAACGCCATTCTCGGCTGGCACCGGAGCGAGGCGCTGGGCCAAGGCTTCCGGCTCGACCGCGGCAGGGTGATGGCGCGCGCCGAAGCCGAGATGCAGGAATTCGACGTGCGCCCGCCCGATCCGCTGCTGGTTTCGTCCAAATTCTCCGGCGGTAACCAGCAGAAACTGATCATTGCGCGCGAGATCATGAGCAATCCGGACCTGCTGCTGGTCGGCCAGCCCACCCGCGGGGTCGATATCGGGGCCATCGAATACATCCACAAGCGCATCATCCGCCTGCGCGATGAAGGCAAGGCGGTGCTGCTCGTCTCCGTCGAGCTTGACGAGATCCGCTCGCTCTCCGACCGCATCCTGGTGATGTTCGCCGGCCGCATCATGGGCGAGCGCGGCCCCGGAACGGACGAGCGCGAACTGGGCCTGCTGATGGCCGGCGTGGCGAGGGACGCCGCATGATCATGACGGCGCGCGGCGAACTGCCCCGCTGGGTGGATGTCGGGCTGATCCCGCTCATCAACCTCGCGGTGGCGCTGGTCGTCTCCGGCCTCGTGGTGGTGATCATCGGTGAGAACCCGTTCGAGGCGATGTGGATCATGCTGAAGGGTGCGGTGGGCTCGCTCAAGGGCTGGGGTTACCTGCTCTATTACGCCACCAATTTCGTGTTCACCGGGCTTGCCGTGGCGGTTGCCTTCCACGCCGGGCTGTTCAACATCGGCGGCGAGGGCCAGGCCTATATGGCGGGCGTGGGCGCCGCGGCGGTGGGGCTGGGGCTCGAATTCCTGCCATGGCCGGTGGTGATTCCGCTCGCCATTCTCGCGGCCATGGCCTTCGGCGCCTTCTGGGCCTGGGTGCCGGGCATCCTGCAAGCCAAGCGCGGCAGCCACATCGTGATCACCACGATCATGTTCAATTTCATCGCCGCCAGCCTCGTTGGCTATCTCATCAACTACTGGTTCCGCCCGGTCGGCAAGATGGCGGTGGAAAGCCGCGAGATCACCGGCGCCTACATCATGAGCTTCCGCGAAGTGGCGCGCGAGTTCTTCGGCGTACGGATCGCCTCATCGCCGCTCAAATTCTCGGTGTTCCTGGCGATCGCCGCCGCGGTGGCCGTGTGGTACCTGCTGTGGCGCACCAAGCTGGGCTATGAGATCCGCGCGCTGGGCGCCAATGCCAGCGCCGCCGTTTATGCCGGCATCAAGCCGGGCCGCATCATCGTCATCACCATGGCGATTTCCGGGGCGCTCGCCGGCCTGATGGCGGTGAACGAGAGTCTGGGCGTGCAGCACCGTCTGCTGCGGGGCTTCGTGGGTGGTGCGGGCTTCGTCGGCATCGCGGTGGCGCTGATGGGCCGCTCGCATCCCGTGGGAATCGTGCTCGCGGCCATGCTGTTCGGGCTGCTCTATCAAGGCGGCTCTGAACTTTCCTTCGCCAAGCCCGACATCAACCGTGACATGGTGGTGGTGATCCAGGGCCTCGTCATCCTGTTCATGGGGGCGCTGGAATATGCTTTCCGGCCCTGGGTGGCGGCGCTGTTCTTCCGCGCGGAGGAGGCCTAGATGGACCTCTATGTCGAACTCCTCGCCTCGACCATCCGCATGAGCGTGCCGCTGATCCTCGCCTGTCTTGCAGGCCTGTGGTCAGAGCGCGCCGGCATTGTCGACATCGGACTGGAAGGCAAGATGCTGATCGCCGCCTTTGCCGCCGCCTCGGCTGCGGCGGTTTTCGGCTCGGCCTGGATCGGGCTGTTCTTCGCCATCCTCGCCTCGCTCGGCTTTGCGCTGGTGCATGGCTATGCCTCGATCAACCAGCGCGGCAACCAGGTGGTTTCCGGTGTGGCCATCAACATGCTGGCGGCCGGGCTTGCGGTGGTGCTTGGCAATGAATGGTTCCGCGAAGGCGGCCGCACCCCGGCGTTGCCGCCGGAGGGCCGCTTCCTGCCCATCGATTTCGGCGCGCTCGCGGACGCGCCGGTGATCGGCGGACTGATCAAGATTTTCCTCGCGCATTCGGTTCTCACCTATTTCGCCATCGCCATGGTGCCGCTCACCGCCTGGGCGCTGGCCCGGACCCGCTTCGGGCTCAGGCTGCGCGCGGTGGGCGAGAATCCGCAGGCCGTCGATACCGCCGGTATTTCGGTGGCCGCCCTGCGCTACCGCGCGGTGATCATCGCTGGTGTATTGTGCGGCGTCGCCGGCGCCTTCATCTCCACCTCGCTGTCGTCGAGCTTCGTGCGTGACATGACGGCGGGTGGCGGCTTCATGGCGCTCGCCGCGCTGATCTTCGCCAATTGGCGGGCCTGGCCGGCGCTGGGCGCCTGCCTGCTGTTTGGCTTCCTGCAGGCGGTGGGCAACTTCGCGCAAGGGGCTTCGGTTGCCGGCGTCCAGATTCCGGTACAGTTCATCAACATGCTGCCCTATGTGCTCACCGTGGTGCTGCTGGCGGGCTTCATCGGCAAGTCGGTGCCGCCCAAGGCGGCGGGCATTCCCTATACGAAGGACCGCTGACATGCATGACCTCGCCGAAGAGGCAAAAGCCGCCCGCCTCAAGTCGCATGCGCCCTATTCGAAATTCCATGTGGGTGCGGCGGTGCGCGATGAACATGGCCGCGTGCATGGCGGCTGCAACATCGAGAACGCCGCCTACCCACAGGGCTGGTGCGCGGAGCCGTCGGCAATCTCGGCCATGATCATGGCCGGTGGCCGGCGCATCACCGAAGTGGCGGTCATGGGCAATGGTGGTGCGCTGTGTACGCCCTGCGGCGGCTGCCGCCAGAAGATCAGGGAGTTTGCCGGGCCCGACGTGAAGATCCATTGCCTCACCGAGGCGGGGGACTTGATCCAGACTTTCACGCTCGATGAGTTGCTGCCCTATTCCTTCGGACCGGAGCATTTGCGGTGAACGCCCTGTCAGAGCGGCTTGGAAAGCGCGCGCCGAAAACCGCCATCGTGCTGGGGTCGAGCCTTGGCGCGCTGGCTGATGCCGTGGCGGAACCGCTGGTCATTCCCTATGGCGAGCTCGCCGGTTTTCCGGTGCCGCGCATTTCCGGTCATGCCGGAAAGCTGGTGGTCGGCCGGCTTGGCGGCAAGGAGGTGGCGGTGCTCGCGGGGCGCGCGCATCCCTATGAGTCGGGCAACGCCGCCGTCATGCGCCCGGCTATCGAAATGCTGAAGGGTGCCGGTATCGAAACGCTGATCCTCACCAATGCGGCCGGAAGCCTGAAGCCCGAGATGCGCCCAGGCTCGCTGATGCTGATTTCAGACCACATCAATTTCTCGGGCATGAACCCGCTCATCGGCCAGCATGGCGACGAGAATTTCGTCCCCATGACCAATGCCTATGACCCGGAGCTGCGCCAGCGTTTCCGGACCGCTGCCGAGGACAATCGCATCGCACTTCATGAAGGGGTCTATTGCTGGTATTCCGGCCCCTCTTTCGAGACCCCTGCGGAGATCCGCATGTTCCAGGTCATCGGTGGTTCGGCGGTTGGCATGTCGACGGCACCGGAAACCATCCTCGCCCGGCGTTTCGGCCTCAAGGTGGCGGCGATCTCGGTGATCACCAATCTCGCGGCAGGAATCGAGGGCGCATCGCCCAGCCATGAGGAAACCAAGCGCGAAGGAGCGCGGGCCGCCGCCGATCTCCAGAAACTCATCGCCCGGTTCCTGGAGGAGTCTTGAGGTGCTGCCGCAGGAGGTGATCCGCCGCAAGCGCGATGGCGCGGCGCTCAGCCGCGAGGAGGTACGCGACTTCATCGCCGGGCTCACCTCGGGCCGCGTCTCGGAGGGCCAGGTGGCGGCTTTCGCCATGGCAGTATTCTTCCGCGGCATGAGCCGCGAGGAAGCCGTGGGCCTGACGCTCGCCATGCGCGATTCCGGCGCCGTGCTGGCATGGGACCTGCCTGGGCCGGTCGTCGACAAGCATTCCTCGGGCGGCATCGGTGACAACATCTCGCTCTATCTGGCGCCGATGCTCGCGGCCTGCGGCTGCTACGTGCCGATGATCTCGGGCCGCGGGCTCGGCCATACCGGCGGCACGCTGGACAAGCTCGACTCGATTCCGGGCTATGCCACCCAGCCGGGGCTCGAGCTGTTTCGCAAAGTGACGCGGGAAGCGGGCTGCGCCATCATCGGCCAGACGGCCGATCTGGCCCCGGCCGACAAGCGCCTCTATGCCATCCGCGATGTGACCGCGACGGTAGAGTCGGTTCCGCTCATCACCGCGTCGATCCTTTCGAAGAAACTGGCGGCGGGGCTTGAGCATCTGGTGCTCGACGTGAAGATGGGCTCCGGCGCCTTCATGACCAGTATCGAAGAGGCCCGCGCGCTCGCCGAAAGCCTGGTCGCCGTGGCCAATGGCGCCGGGCTTCCAACCACCGCACTCATCACGGATATGGATGAGCCGCTCGCTCCCTGCGCCGGCAATGCGCTGGAAGTGGCGCATGCCTGCGAGGTCCTGCTCAACCGCCGCGCTGACCCGCGGGTACTCGACATCACGCTCGCGCTGGGGTCCGAGCTGCTGCTGAGCGCCGGGATCGACGATACCGCCGAGGCGGCGCGCGCCAGGCTGGCAGAAACGCTTGCCTCAGGGCGGGCCGCCGAACAGTTTGATCGCATGGTGCAGGGGTTGGGCGGGCCACGGCAGTTCACTGAGAATCACGAAAAGCATCTGGCGGCCGCCCCGATCACGCGCGCTGTCCACCCCGATCGAGAGGGAACCGTCGCCGCCATCCGGACCCGGGAACTGGGTCTTGCCGTCATCGCGCTGGGTGGCGGGCGGCGGGTGGCGGCGGATGTCATCGATCATCGCGTTGGCCTTTCCGGGCTTCTTGGCAAGGGCGCCAGCGCTGGCCGTTCAACGCCGCTCTGCCTCGTTCATGCCGTGGATGAGGCGAGTTTTGCGGCAGCCGCGAACATCGTCCGCGACGCCTATGTGCTGGGTGAGGCGCCGCCGCTGCGCCCTTGCGTGCTGGCACGCATCACGGCATGAGTGGGTGACCCGATGCCACGCGCATTCATATTGGTTCTCGATTCACTTGGTGTCGGCGGAGCTCCTGACGCCGCTGCCTTCGGCGATGCCGGAGCCAACACTTTTCTGCACATCGCTGAACGCATGCCACTGGCGCTGCCGCATCTGGCATCGCTGGGGCTCGGTCTCGCTGCGGAACTTTCAGCGGGGCGCAACCCTCTGCCGCCCCAACCGCTGATCGGGCAGTATGGCGTGGCGCGTGAGGTCTCGCGCGGCAAGGACACGATCACCGGCCACTGGGAGATCACCGGCGTGCCGCTGGCCTTCGACTGGGGCTATTTCCCGCACCGGATTCCTGCCTTTCCAAAAGAGCTGATCGACGGCATCGTCAGCCGCTGCGCCCTGCCGGGCCTGCTTGCGATGTGCCATGCCTCGGGAACCCAGGTGATCGAGGATTTTGGCGAGGAACACATCCGCACCGGCAAGCCCATCGCCTACACCAGTGTGGACAGCGTGTTGCAGATCGCCGCCCATGAGGTGCATTTCGGGCTGGAGCGGCTCTATGAGGTCTGCCGGGTGGCGCGCGAGCTCACCTATCCCATGAACATCGGCCGCGTCATCGCCAGGCCCTTCGTCGGCGAGACCGCCGCCACCTTCACCCGCACCGGCCACCGCAAGGACTTCTCGGTGAAGCCGCCCGCACCAACGCTTCTGGACATGGTGAGCGCCGCCGGGGGCGATGTGGTTTCGGTGGGCAAGATCGGCGATATCTTCGCCCACTCCGGCACCGGGCGCGAAATCAAGGTTGCGGGAAACCCGGCCTTCCTGGAAGCCACGCTCTCAGCCATGGACGGGCTGGGCGATGGCGGTCTTCTGATGACCAATTTCGTCGACTTCGATACCGAGTTTGGCCATCGCCGCGATGCCATCGGTTATGGCCGGGCGCTGGAAGCCTTCGACAGGGAAGTGCCGCGCATCATGGCGAAGCTTCGCGGAGGCGATCTCCTCGTGCTCACAGCCGATCATGGCAATGATCCCACCTGGCCCGGCACCGATCATACGCGGGAGCAGATTCCGGTCATGACCTACCGGCCCGGGAACACGCCCGGATGTCTGGGCCTGCGGCACAGCTTCGCTGATATCGGCCAGAGCGTGGCGGCTCATCTCGGTGTTGGCCCCTTGGCAAGCGGCACGGCCTGGGCCATGGACATGTGAGATTGGACATCCACATGAGGAGATACGCATGAAGCCGGTAAAGTGGGGCATCATATCGACCGCCAACATCGGCGTGGCCAAGGTCATTCCCGGCATGCTGAAGAGCCGCGACATCGAGATCGTGGCCATCTCGTCCCGGCGCAAGAAGACGGCGCAGGCGTGGGCGGAGAAGCTCGGTATCCCGAAGGCTTATGGCTCCTATGAGGAGATGCTGGCGGACCCTGAGATCGAGGCTGTCTACAATCCGCTGCCAAATCATCTGCATGTGCCGCTGACGCTGGCGGCGGCGCGGGCCGGCAAGCATGTGCTGTGCGAGAAGCCGGTCGCCATCACCGCACGCGAAGCGGAGAAGCTGCGCAAGGCACCCAAGGGCATCCATATCGCGGAAGCCTTCATGGTCCGCCATGCCGCGCAGTGGATCGCGGCGCGCGATCTGGTGCGAAAGAACAAGATCGGCCAGGTGAAGGCCATCCAGGTGCTGTTCTCCTATTTCAACCGCGATCCCCGGAATGTCCGCAACCAGGCGGATATTGGCGGTGGCGGGCTCCTCGATATCGGCTGCTACCCGATCACCGTGTCGCGCTTCATCTTCGGGGCCGAGCCGAAGCGGGTCATTGCCGCCTTTGAGCGCGACCCGAAGTTCAAGACCGACCGGCTGGCCAGCGGACTTGCCGATTTCGGCGAGGGCAGGCAGCTGTCTTTCGCGGTATCCACCCAGCTCGCGCCCTATCAGCGTGTCAACATCATGGGCACCAAGGGCCGGATCGAGATCGAGATTCCGTTCAATGCGCCGCCAGACCGCCCCAACCGCTATATCGTGCAGGCAATGACCATGAATGAGGGCGTGTGGACCGAGCTCCCCGTCTCGGATCAGTATCAGCTGCAGGCGGAAGCCTTTGGCCGGGTCATCCGCGGGCGCCAGAAGCCAGTATGGGCGGTCGAGGATGCGATCCAGAACATGCGCATTCTCGACGCCTTTCTGCGCTCGGAGAAGACCGGGCGTTGGCAAAAGCCTTGATTTTGGCCACTACGGAAGCCATTGCCGCGGCATTGCACCCTCTCTATAAGCGCCCAAACCCGAAAGGCCGGGACGAGGGGCCGCTTGCTGGAAGGCACGCGGCCAGCGTCTTTTGAGCGCCAATCGAATCGTTTCGAGCAAGCAGGACCAAAGCCAGATGGCCAATACGAAATCGGCGAAGAAAGCGACGCGCGCCGCCGTCCGCCGCACTGCAATCAACAAGAACCGGTTGAGCCGCATCCGAACCTACGTTCGCAAGGTTGAAGAGGCGATCGCCTCAGGCAACCAGACGGCGGCGCAGGAAGCCCTGAAGGCCGCCCAGCCTGAAATGATGCGCGGCGCCCAGAAGGGTGTGCTGCACAAGAACACCGTATCCCGCAAGGTGTCGCGCCTCTCGGCGCGCGTGAAAGCCTTGAAGGCTTAATCACTTAAGGTACAACCGAGCGACGGTTGCAGGGCTGAGCGCCGGACGAGTTTGTCCGGCGCTTTTTTGTTATCCACAGCCGGCGGATTTGTCAGCGAACGGAACGTTTCGCACAGGAATCAATTAATGAAAACAATTATTTGCTATGCTACTGGCAAAATGCCGGGGCGCTTCGGAAACGAGCCGCTTTGGGCGGGGCCTACCTTCCTCAAAGTCAGGGTGAATCCAACTGTGAATTGCAGCACCGGATGGCATGGCAAAAACTTCGCTTTCTCAGCGCCTTAGGAATGGCGCGAGGACGAGGTTGCGGATCCCGCCGCCAGCGGCTCGATTCCGTGTACGGAGCGTTTCTGGAATCAGGTTGCTTGCGCCAGTAACGCTTTTGTAAGGTCCTGATCGCGGGCCGGTCTGGTGGCCGGTCTCCCGCATCAAGCAATCAGGGTCATGGCGCTGTTAGGCCTCGGCTCTGGCAAGTGATCAGTGGTGGAGTAGAGGAAGCGCTTTTGGTCCGGGAGAGCGCTCAGGCTGGGTATGGCGAATGCGCAAGCACTGCCTCGCCACCTGTAAGACCGGCATGAATGTGGCGGCAGGGGCATAGAATGATGATGAAGATGGTAAGAGCAGTCAGGGAGCGGAATAACGACTGCTTCTGAAAACCGGTAGCTGCGAGTGAAGTCAAGCCGGTGGGGCCCTTTTGCTCCGCCGAGCGGTGAGGTTGCGCTTGAAGACCAGCGCGGCAGGGGATGTGACGACAGAATGACCGTTTCGCCTGATATCAAAGAAAAGTGGAACCGGGTCGCGCAGCGGTTGCGGGCCGAACTTGGTGAGGACCTTTACACCTCATGGTTCGCTCGCATGGAGATCGAGGATTTCTCGCAGGGCCGCCTCACGGTTTCGGTGCCCACGCGATTTCTGAAATCCTGGATCGAGACTCACTATGTCTCGAAACTCCAGAAGATCAGCGAGGCGGAACTGGGCCGGTTCGACACGACGGCAGTGCGCGTGCGCATGCGCCCTGGCTTGGCGGTGCGGGGAGCGGGAGACCAGCAGGACGCACCCGCGCAGGCATCCGCGGCCAGTTCCGCCATTGCGGTGATCCAATCAGCGCAGGCCGCCACCGATCGTAGCCCCCAGCTTGATGCCACCCAGACCTTCGAGAGCTTCGTTGTCGGCTCGTCAAATCAACTGGCGCATGCCGCGATGTGCCGCGTGGCGGACGCCGCGCCGGGCGCGGCCATCAGTTTCAACCCGTTGTTCATCCACGCCGCGTCGGGCCTCGGAAAGACCCATCTTCTTTCGGCGGTGGCTCACCGCATCCGCGATCGCCGGCCGGACCGCAAGGTGATGTTCCTGACGGCCGAGCGCTTCATGATCAATTTTGTCATGGCGCTGCGCCAGCGCGACACGCTCGCCTTCAAGGAGCAGTTCGCGGCAATCGACGTGTTGCTGATCGACGATTTCCAGTTCCTGCAAGGCAAGACCATGCAGCAGGAGTTCTGCAACGCATTCAACTCGCTCGTCGATTCCCGCCGGCAGGTGATCGTGGCGGCGGACGTGCCGCCGGCCCAGCTCGATGCTATCGACCAGCGCATGCGCTCGCGGCTGATGGGCGGCCTGGTGGTCGACATCGAGATGCCTGATCTCGAGACCCGGCGCCGTATCCTGAAGAGCCGGTATGACACCATGCTGAAGCGCGACCCGGCGGTGACCATTCCCGACGAGGTTCTCGAATTCATCGCCAATCGCATCAATGGGTCGGGCAGGGAACTCGAAGGGGCGCTGAACCGGATCGCCGCCTATCAGCAATTCAATCAGGCGGCGGTGACCCTCGATCTCGCCTCTCTGGTGCTGCGTGACATGCAGGCCGCGCCCGATGGGTCGCGCATCAGGATCGATGACATCCTGAAGGTTGTGGGCCGCCATTTCAATGTCGGACGCACCGATCTGCTGTCACCCCGGCGGGCTCGCAGCGTGGTGGTGCCGCGCCAGATCGGCATGTATCTCGCCAAGAAGATGACTGCGCGGTCCCTCCCGGAGATCGGCCGCCGTTTCGGCGGCCGGGACCACTCGACGGTGCTCCACGCGGTGCGCAAGATTGAGGACCAGATCAAGACAGATGACCGGCTGGCCCGCGAGGTGGCGTTGCTCGTCCGCCTCGTTGAACAGGGTTGAAAACCGCCGCCGCCACTTGAACTGGACGCGCAACCGGGCCAATCTCTCCGGCCCGGCGCAATGCCGGGGCCATACCAGCAAGGGAACAACCGGTCATGCGCGTCACGATCGAAAGGTCGGCATTCCTGAAGGCGCTCACCCATGTGCAGAGCGTGGTGGAGCGCCGCAACACCATTCCGATCCTGTCCAATGTGCTGCTCCAGGCAGCCAAGGGACAGCTGAAGCTCACCGCTACCGATCTCGACATCGAAATCGTCGAAGGCGTGGCGGCGGAAGTGGCCCGCAGCGGCGCGGCCACGGTGCCGGCCCACATGCTCTACGACATCGTCCGCAAGCTGCCCGACGGCGCCCAGATGGAACTCGACCGGGCCGGAGACGGCCAGCGCGTTTCGATCTTTTCGGGCCGCTCTCGTTTCTCCTTGCAGGCCCTGCCGCACGAGGATTTTCCCGATCTCGCGGTTGGCGACTTTCAGCACAACTTCGCCATATCGGCCGCCGACCTCAAGGGCCTGATTGACAAGACCCGTTTCGCGATCTCCACCGAAGAGACGCGCTATTACCTGAACGGCATCTATCTTCATGAAGTGGCGGCGGCGGGCGTGATGCGGGCGGTTGCCACTGATGGCCACCGTCTCGCCCAGGCCGAGATTCCGCGGCCCGATGGGGCGCGTGGCATGCCCGGGGTGATCGTGCCGCGCAAGACCGTGCTCGAAGTGGTCAAGCTGTTCGAGGGCCTCGAAGGGGCGGTGGATGTGTCGCTGTCGGCCGCCAAGATCAGATTCTCGGCAGGAGACCTCGTGCTCACCTCGAAGCTGATCGATGGCACGTTCCCGGACTATGAACGCGTCATCCCGCGCAATAATGACAAGAAGCTCGCCCTCGAGACGGCGGCCTTCGCCGCTGCGGTGGACCGCGTCTCGACGATTTCGCTCGAAAAGGGAAGGGCGGTGAAGCTTCAGATCGGTGGCAACAAGGTGGTGCTGAGCGTCAACAATCCCGATTCCGGCTCGGCGGAAGAGGAAATCGCCTGTTCCTTCGAAGCGAGTCCAGTCGATATCGGATTCAACTCGCGTTACTTGATGGACGTGGCGGGGCAGATCAAGTCGGATACCATGGAGTTCGCTCTTGCCGATGCCGGTTCGCCAACCATCGTCCGTGACCCTGCTGATGCCCAGGCCCTCTATGTGCTGATGCCGATGCGGGTGTAAGCCTCCGTTTGTGACCGATTCCCCGCCTCTCGCCATCCGCAAGCTGACACTGACGGACTTCCGCAGCTATGCGGGCCTGCGTTTGCTTGTACCGTCCGGGCTGGTGGCGCTGGTGGGCGCCAATGGCGCTGGCAAGACCAACATTCTCGAGGCGATCTCGCTGCTGGTACCGGGCCGGGGCCTGCGCGCCGCCCCGTTCGGTGAACTCGCGCGTGATGGCGGCGCCCTGAGCTGGGCGGTGGCCGCTGAACTCGAGACTGCGGATGGCTTGACGTCCATCGGCACCGGTTGGAGCGGTCAGTCCGAAGCGGGCGATGGCGGCGGCCGGCTGGTGGTGATCGACGGCGCCGTGCAGAAGACTGCCTCCGCGCTGGGCGCGCATGTCCGGCTGTTGTGGCTCACCCCGGCGCAGGACCGGCTGTTTGCCGGACCCGCCTCTGACCGGCGGCGGTTTCTCGACAGGCTGGTGGCCGCCTTCGACCCTGAACACGCCACCCGCGTGGCCAGTTTCGAAAAGCTGATGCGCGAGCGTAACCTGCTGCTCGAGGAGATGCGCCCGGATCCCGCCTGGCTCGCCAGCCTCGAGGCCCAGATGGCCGAAGCCGCGGTGGCGATTTCCGCCGCCCGGCTGGTTGGATTGGAGGCCCTCCGGACCCATATTGGAGAGGGCCGGTCGGAGAGCTCCTTCCCCTGGGCGGACGTCTCTGTGGAGGGCGAAATCGAGGCACTGGTGGCGGCAAAGCCCGCCGTGCAAGTTGAAGATGAATATCGTAGAATCCTCAGCGATTCGCGAGGCCTTGATCGCGCCGCCGGGCGCAGCCTGAGAGGTCCGCACCGCAGCGACCTCGCCGTGGTGCATGGGCCCAGGGGGGTGCCCGCCGGGCAATGCTCCACGGGCGAGCAGAAGGCGCTGCTGATCGCCCTGGTGCTGGCCCAGGCACGGGCGGTCAAGGCCGGTGCGGGCGCGGCGCCGCTGCTGTTGCTGGACGAGGTGGCGGCGCATCTCGACCGGACGCGGCGGGCAAGTTTGCTGGAGGCTCTGGCGGCCCTCGGGTCCCAGAGCTGGATGACCGGAACAGATGCCCAGCTGTTTGAGGAGATTGGCCGGAAAGGTACTGTCTTCGCGGTCGAAGATGGTTCTGTCCGGGAGGCGGTGGAAGAGTGATGTCAGATACGGACAACAGCGGCAACGGCGCTTATGGCGCTGACTCGATCAAGGTGCTCAAGGGCCTCGACGCGGTGCGCAAGCGCCCCGGCATGTATATCGGCGATACCGATGACGGCTCCGGCCTGCACCATATGGTCTATGAGGTCGTCGACAATGCCATCGATGAAGCGCTGGCTGGCCACGCCACCCGCGTCACGGTCACCCTCAATGCCGATGGCTCCTGAACCGTCACTGACAATGGCCGCGGCATCACGACGGACATTCATCCGACCGAGGGGGTTTCGGCCGCCGAAGTGATCATGACCCAGCTGCACGCCGGCGGAAAGTTCGACCAGAATTCCTACAAGGTATCGGGCGGACTGCACGGTGTGGGCGTGTCGGTGGTCAATGCGCTGTCGACCAAGCGCAAACTCACCGTGTTCCGCGATGGCCGCGAGCATTTCATGAGCTTCACCCACGGCGAGCCCGATGCGCCGCTGAACGTGATCGGCGAAGCACCGGGGAAACGCGGCACCGAGGTGACCTTTCTGCCATCGCCCGAGACCTTCTCCAAGACCGAGTTCGACTTCGCCACGCTGGAACACCGGCTGCGCGAACTGGCTTTTCTCAACTCCGGCGTCCGCATCCTGCTTGCCGACCGGCGCGGTGTGGAGCCCAAGGAGGTCGAGCTTTTCTATGAAGGCGGCATTGCGGCATTCGTGCGCTATCTCGACCGCACCAAGGCGGCTGTGCTCGCCGATCCGATCATGATCCATGGCGAGAAGGACGGCATCACAGTTGATTGTGCCCTGTGGTGGAACGACAGCTATCACGAGAATGTGCTGTGCTTCACCAACAACATTCCGCCACGCGATGGCGGCACCCATCTTGCCGGTTTCCGCGCCGCCCTGACACGGGTCGTCAACAACTATGCAAGCGACAGCGGCATCGCCAAGAAGGAGAAGGTGCAGCTCACCGGTGACGACGCGCGTGAAGCCCTGACCTGCGTTCTCTCGGTCAAGGTGCCGGACCCCAAGTTCTCGTCCCAGACCAAGGACAAGCTGGTATCCTCCGAGGTGCGGCCGGTGGTCGAGGGCCTGGTCGCCGAGCAGCTTGGCGCCTGGTTCGAGGAACATCCGTCCGAGGCGCGGGCGATCGTCTCCAAGGTGGTCGAGGCCGCCGCCGCGCGCGAGGCTGCCCGCAAGGCGCGCGAGCTCACCAGGCGCAAGGGCGCCCTGGATATTTCCTCGCTGCCAGGAAAGCTTGCCGACTGCCAGGAGCGCGATCCGGCGAAATCAGAACTGTTTATCGTCGAGGGCGATTCGGCCGGCGGTTCCGCCAAGCAGGCACGGGCGCGCGAGAACCAGGCGGTGCTTCCTTTGCGCGGCAAGATTCTCAACGTCGAACGCGCCCGCTTCGACAAGATGCTGTCTTCCGCCGAAATCGGAACGCTCATCACGGCCTTGGGCACCGGCATCGGCCGTGAGGAATTCAATGTCAGCAAGCTGCGCTACCACAAGATCGTCATCATGACCGATGCCGACGTTGACGGCGCCCACATCCGCACGCTGCTGCTCACCTTCTTCTACCGGCAGATGCCGGAGATCATCGAGCGCGGCCATCTCTATATCGCGCAGCCGCCGCTCTATAAGGTGAAGCGTGGTTCCTCCGAGCAGTATCTGAAGGACGCCAAGGCTCTGGAATCCTATCTGATCGACGCCGGGCTTGAGAGCGCCGTGCTGGTTCTGGCCGACGGCAGCGAGCGCGGCGGCGCCGACCTCCGTGCCATCGTCGAGGAGGCGCTGGCGGTGCGCGCGGCTCTCGACGCGCTTCATGCGCGCTATCCGCGGCCCGTGATCGAGCAGGCAGCGATTGCCGGCGTGCTCAATCCCGAGGTTCTGGCCAGCCCCGAACAGGCCAAGGCTGCCGCCGCCTATATCGCCCGTCGCCTCGATGCCATCGCCGATGAAACCGAGCGCGGCTGGGCTGGGGAACCGACAGCCGACGGCGGGCTGAGCTTCACCCGCGAGGTGCGCGGCGTCAGGGAAAGCTGGACGCTGGACGGCAAGCTGATCGGATCGGCGGACGCGCTGCGACTCGACCGGAAGGCCGAGCATCTTCAGGATATCTATGGCAAGCCGGCCCGTCTCCGCCGCAAGGATGGTGAGACGATTATCTATGGTCCCACCGGGCTGCTCGAAGCGGTCTTCGCCGCCGGACGAAAGGGCATTGCAATGCAACGCTACAAGGGACTGGGCGAGATGAATCCTGAGCAACTCTGGGAAACCACTCTTGATCCAAACGTCCGCACACTGTTGCGCGTCAGGGTGTCAGAGCTTGACGAGGCCGACGATATCTTCACCAAGCTGATGGGCGACGTGGTTGAGCCGCGGCGGGACTTCATCCGCGAGAATGCGCTCAGCGTGGCCAATCTCGACGTTTAGCGCGTCAGGGCGCGGCCTGTTGTTCTCAGCCACGCCGCTTAAGACCTTCTTCAGGGTTTCCCGCCTATCATGAGAGTCGCGGAAGATGGGCTATCACTGATCATGGTCATTATGCCGCAGCCAGGCCGCTCATTCCCCCAAGTTCATGAAACGCGCGAGCAAGGCTCGCACAGGGTTGATGCGCCACCAGATGTCCAGGATCGAGAGCTACTTGGGGATGTGAGCGAGACATCCCCTGAGGGGAGTCCTTCAGATGTCGATCGTATCAGCATTGACAACGCGGCAGATCGCGGCGCTCAGCACCACCGCTATCCAGGCCTTTTCGACAACCGACGTTCAGGCTCTCAGCAGCACGCAGGTCGCAGTCCTTACCGCCTCGCAGATCAATGCGATGGAAACATCCGACCTCGCGGCACTCCAGGACACGCAGATTCAGGCGATTTCCACCGCTGCGATCCGTTCACTGATTTCAACCACGATCACCAATCTCAGCGAGACCCAGGCAGGCGCGCTGACCGTCACGCAGATCGGCGCGATGCAGGCCTACGCCATCGAAGCGCTCGAAGCGTCGGACTTCGCGGCATGGGGCACCGATCAGCTCGCAGCACTTACCGCCCGCCAGCTTGCCGGCCTCACGGCCGCCGGTCTCTCCGACCTGTCTGAAACCCAGTTGACTCAGCTGACGTCAACCCAGATCAGGGGGCTGACTATTACGCAGCTGAACGCTCTCAGCACCGACGATCTTCAGTCCATCGACATCGCTGACCTGTCCAGCACGCAAATCCGGGGCCTCAACGCAACCGCCGCGCTCAGGCTGTCCACCACCCAGAAGACGGGCTTCACGGCTTCGCAGATATCCGCCCTCACGGCGACGGTCTTCGACGCCATGACGACCGGCGATCTCGACGCGTGGGAGACCACCCAGCTCGAGGCCGTCTCCATCCGGCAGGTTGCCACCTTCACGACAACGGCTCTCGCGGCGCTGAGCACGACCGTCATGGGGAAGCTGAACACGGCCCAGATTCGCGCTCTTTCGACCGGTCAGCTCAACAGCCTGTCGACCGATCAGCTCAACGCCCTCGACGTTGCCGACCTGACCACGGCGCAAATCCGCGGCATGAGCGTCACCGCCCTTGAAGCGCTGTCCGAGGACCAGGTTGAGGACCTTGCAGCAACGCAGATCGCGGCGCTGACCACCACCGGACTCATGGCGCTGAGCTCGACCGAGGTCCAGAGCTGGGTAACCGCGCAATATGGCGCCATCACCGCCACCCAGATCGCCGGCCTTTCCACAACTGAAATCGCCGACTTCTCCGAGACCCAGATCGAGGCGTTCACCTCCACACAACTGCGTGGGCTGACATCGACACAGATCAACAATCTTGGCGCCGAGCAGCTCAACGCCATCAATATCACTGCTCTGTCGGGCACCCAGATTGCCTTCATGAGTACGACGGTGCTCGGCAACCTGACCACCGAACAGGCACGCGGCTTCGCGACTTCCCAGATTGCCCTGTTGACGGCCACCGCCATCGGCACGCTCGACTCGACCGACATCCAGGAATGGCAAACCACACAGATTGCAGCACTTTCTTCACGCCAGCTTTCGCAGCTGACGACTACCGCCATCGCCAAGTTCTCGACCGGTCAGCTGACTGATCTCACGGCGACCCAGCTCCGCGGAATCACCACCAGCCAGCTCAACAATCTCGAAACCAACCAACTAAACGCAAAAGACATAACACCAATCACTAAAACTAAGATAGAC
>DAISVW010000012.1:0-17442 GCA_036826695.1 Aestuariivirga sp. | reverse complement strand
ACGGCATCGCCAAGGGCTCCGGCATGATCGCGCCGGACATGGCGACCATGCTGTCCTTCATCTTCACGGACGCGGCGCTGCCGCATCGTATCCTCCAAAAGCTCCTGACGCGGGCGGTGGACAATAGCTTCAACTGCGTCACCGTCGATGGCGACACCTCGACCTCCGATACAGTGCTGATGTTCGCCACCGGCGCGGCCGGCGGGGCGTTGCCCAGCCTCCGCAGTGCCGACGACGCACGGCTCAAGTCCTTCGCCAGGGCGCTCGATGCCCTGTGCCTGGACCTCGCCCAGCAGGTGGCGCGGGACGGCGAGGGCGCCGAGAAGCTGATCGAGATCGCCGTCACCGGCGCCGAGAATGACAAGGCGGCGCACCGCATCGCCATGACCATCGCCAATTCGCCGCTGGTCAAGACGGCGGTGGCCGGCGAGGACGCCAATTGGGGCCGGGTGGTCATGGCCATCGGCAAGGCCGGCGAGAAAGCTGTCCGGGACCGGCTCAGAATCAGGATCGGCGGCGTCACCGTGGCACGCAACGGCATGCGCGACCCCGGCTACCGCGAGGCGGACATCATGCCGCACATGAAGGGCCGCCACGTGGTGATCGAGGCCGATGTCGGCGGCGGCAAGGGCAAGGCCCGGGTGTGGACCTGCGATCTCACCCACCGCTACATCGACATCAACGGCTCCTACCGCAGCTAGTGCTGTGGGCGGTCAATTGAGCTCAGATGTTCCAAACAAAAAACTCTCATCATTGCCCGGCTTGACCGGGCAATCCTCTTCGTTGCGGCGGGAAGAAGATGCCCGGATCAAGTCCGGGCATGATGAGCATTACGTGGTTTGCGATGCATCCAAATGCCCGCCCGGGGCTTCGGCATGAAAACCGTGCTCGTCGCCGCTGTTGCGCTGATTGACAAGGACGGCCGCGTGCTGCTCGCCCGGCGGCCCGCCCACAAGGCGATGGGCGGGCTCTGGGAGTTTCCCGGCGGCAAGGTCGAGGCGGGCGAACGCCCCGAAGCCGCGCTCATCCGCGAACTGAAGGAAGAACTGGGGATCGACGTCGCCGAATCCTGCCTCGCGCCGCTGACCTTCGCCAGCCACGCCTACGACGACTTCCACCTGCTGATGCCGCTTTATGTCTGCCGCCGCTGGCAAGGCCTTGCGGCGGGCCTCGAGGGCCAGGAACTGGCCTGGGTGCGGCCTCTGAAGCTCCGCGACTATCCGATGCCGCCCGCCGACCTGCCGCTCATTCCGCATCTGATCGACTTGCTGTAAGGCGCGCGCCGCCAGCTCAGTTCCCGTCCTCGGGAAGCCGCGGCAGCGGGTGCACGGCGATGCCTTCCTCGATCAGCGCCCTGGCTTCATCGGGAGACGCTTCGCCGTAGATGCCGCGCTCTTCGGCCTCCGCATAATGAATCTTGCGCGCTTCATCGGCGAAGCGCTCGCCGACATATTCGGCGTTCTCTTCCACCTGCTTGCGCATCTCGCGCACCATCTGCATCATCGCCGCCAGGCGCGGGTCCACCGGCCCGGCGAGCATCTTGCGGGCGGGCTCTTCCTTGCGGTTGGATTTGGCGGGAATGCCGGGCATCATCAGTTGCTTCTCGACCCTGGCGGAGCCGCATACGGTGCAGGCGACAAGGCCTTTCGCCGCCTGCCTGTCATAGGCGGCGCTGTCGCGGAACCAGCCGTCGAAGGCATGGCCTTTCTCACAAGTGAGGTCGTAGCGGATCATGACAATTCAGCTAACAATCCCCGAAACCGGTTTCAAGATGGCGACTTCGGCCGCGCGGTCATGGCGCAGCGCCGGAATGCGCGCCCGGGCCCGAAGCGCTTCCGCAAGGTCGATGTCCAGAAGCTTCACGCAAGCGTCGGTTCCTGCCTCCGCCAGCACCTCGCCCCAGGGTGAGACCGCCAGCGAATGCCCATAGGTTTCGCGGCCTGACTCATGGCGCCCGCCCTGGGCCGCCGCCAGCACGAAGCTGCCCGTCTCGATGGCGCGGGCCCGGAGCAGAACGTGCCAATGCGCCTCACCCGTCGGCACCGTGAAGGCGGACGGCACGGTGAACAGCGTGGCTCCCGCCTTCGCCAGCGCGCGGTAAAGGCCGGGAAAGCGGATGTCGTAGCAGATGGTGAGGCCGATCGGCCCCAATGCGGTCCGCGCCAGAACCGCCTCGCTTCCGCCCTCATAGGCCTGGGATTCGCGCAAGGCTTCGCCGGTCGGCAGATCGACGTCGAACAGATGAATCTTGTCATAGCGCGCTGCGATCTCGCCGTTGGGCGAAAGCAGCAGCGAGCGGTTGACCAGCCTGCCGCCGCTCCCTTTCAGCGCCAGCGAGCCGATGTTGAGCCAGATGCCAAGCTCCTTCGCCAGCGCCGTGAAGTGCCGCAGGCTTTCGTCCTCCGCCTCGGGCCGTGCCCGCGCCATCAGGCGCGGCCGGTCCGGCTCGATGATGTTGGTCATCTCCGGCGTGAGGACGAAATCCGCCGCTTGCGCCCTGGCCTCGCGGATCATCGCTGTCGCATCGGCGAGGTTGCGGGCCATGTCGCGGCCCGACCGCATCTGCACCAGGGCGGCGCGGATCACCGGCTTGCGAGCAGCGGATCGAGGGCGCCGCGCCGGTCGAGATCGTGCAGGTCGTCACAGCCGCCGACATGGGTTTCGCCGATGAAGATTTGCGGCACGGTGTAGCGGCCGTTGGCGCGCCGCGTCATCTCATGGCGAAGCGCTGGGTTCTGGACGTCGATCTCCTCGAAGGCAGCCCCCTTGCGCGCGAGCAGCGCCTTGGCGGCGTGGCAATAGGGGCAGGCCGGGGTCGTGTAGATGGTGATGTGAGGTGACGCTGTCATGACGGCGTCATTTATGGGGCCTCAGGGGAGCCGGAACAAGAGCGAAGGTCAGCAGATCGACGCGCGCCGCGCCCGCCGCCCGCAGCGCCAGGGCGCAGGCCTCGGCGGTGGCGCCGGTGGTGCGCACATCATCGACCAGCAGCACCGCCTTGCCCCAAACCACGGCTTCCTGACCGGGGCTTACCAGAAACGCATTCCTGACGTTGCGGCGGCGTTCGGTCTGGTCGAGCCCGACCTGGGCGCGGGTGCGCCGCCGCCTCGTCAGCACGTCATGCCGCCAGGGCGTGCCGGTGAGCTGCGAGAGCTGCTGCGCCAGATAGGCCGACTGGTTGAAGCGCCGCTGCCACAGCCGGAAGACGTGAAGCGGTACCGGCAGAACGACATCGGCCTCGCTGAGCAGGAGGCGGCCGGCCCGCGCCATCATGCGGGCCATCAGCAGCCCCGCCTCGGGCCGGTCGCGGTATTTCAGGGCATGCACGAGTCTTGCGCCATCGTCATTGAAAGTGACGGCAGCGCGCGCCCGGTCCCAGGCCGGTGGATCGGCCAGCGCCTCGGCTGAAAGTGATGCCTCGCCCTGGTCATAGGCGAAGGGCGTGCCCAGCATGTTGCACACCGGCTCGTCGAGGTGACGGAGCTTCGTCCAGCAGGCCACGCACAGGCTGGCGGGCTCTTCCACCGCCCCATCGCAGATCAGGCACAGGCTTGGCGTCACAAGGTCCACCAGGCCACGCCACAGACGCAGGGGAAAGCGGGAAATGGCGCTGTCCATGTCATCACGCTAACACACAGCTGTGCGGACGTGGATTCACGAAACGATTTCGTCTAACAGCGACTGCGCAAGAACACCGGAGATCACATGAGCTTTGCCCGCGCCGACCTCGACCGCCTGTCCGCCATCCTCGCCGAGGCGGCTGAAACCGAAATCATGCCGCGCTTCCGCCGCCTCGAGGACGGCGGCATCCGCGAGAAGACCGGCGCCCTCGATCTGGTGACCGACGCCGACGAGCAGGGCGAATGGCGGATCCGCGATCTCTGCGCCAGGGCCTTTCCCCAGGCCTTGTTCGTGGGCGAGGAGTCGGTGGCGCGCGATGCGGCGCTGCTCACACGCATCAAGGATGCCGAGCTGGCGATCATCGTCGATCCCATCGACGGCACCTCGAATTTCGCCTGGGGCATGCCGCTGTTCGGCGTGATGGCGGCGGTAGTCTCGCGCGGCGAGACGGTGGCGGGGCTGATCCTCGATCCGGTCGGCCGCGACTGGCACAAGGGGTTGCGCGGGGCAGGCGCCTGGGCCGAAAGCGTCAACGGACGCACCCGCGATCTTCGCGTGGCGAAGCCGGACAAGCTCTCGGAAATGACCGGCCTTTCGTCCTGGTATCTGATGCCGGAGCCGCAGCGCAGCCGCACGGTCGCCAATCTCGCCAAGACCAAGGCCAGCTTCAACTATCGCTGCGCGGCCTATGAATACCGGCTGATCGCCGAGGGGCTGGTGCACTTCGGCCTCCATTACAAGCTGATGCCGTGGGATCATGCGGCGGGCGTGCTGATCCATGCCGAGGCGGGTGGCTATTCGGCCCTGCGCGATGGCAGCCCCTATTCGGCTTCACGCCATGAGGGCGGCATCATCTCGGCGCCTGACCGCGCGACCTACGAGCTCATCAAGCGGGAGATCCTGGGCTGATGGCCGAAGCCCCGCCGCTGTTCGACCGCGGGCTCGCCGCGGTGCGCGCAGAGCGGCGGTCTTTGCCGGAACCCGGCATTCTCGCCACCAGCATCGCGGCGGAACTCGCTGAGCGTCTGGCCCTCGTCAACCGGCGCTTTGGCCGCGCCCTGCTGATTGCCCGTGAGCCAGCCGCCATCGCCACAAGGCTCCGCGAAACCGACAAGATCGCGGCGCTGGAGGTCAGGCAACCTGCCATCAGCGAGGACCTGGCGCTGCCGGAGGGGCATTATGATGCGCTGTTCAGCGTTCTCGAGCTTCAGGGCGTGAACGACGTACCGGGTGCGCTCATCCAGATGCGGCGGGCGCTGAAACCCGATGGCCTGCTGCTCGCCTGCCTGTTCGCCGGCGAGACGCTGAGCGAACTCCGCCAGTCATGGCTCGCCGCCGAGGAGGCGCTCACCGGCGGCGTGTCGCCGCGGGTGGCGCCGATGATCGATGTGCGCGAACTGGGCGGTCTGCTGCAGCGCGCCGGGCTGGCGCTGCCGGTCGCCGATCTTGACCGCGTGATCGTGCGCTACGCCGATGCCCTGTCGCTGATGCGCGAAATCCGGGCGCTCGGCCTCGGAAGCGCACTTGCCGGCCGCTCGCGCCGCCCGGTGAGCCGCCGTCTGCTGGCGGCCGCCGCCGCGCATTACGCGCGTAACTTTACCGATCGCGACGGCCGCATCCGCGCCACCGTCGAAGTGGCGTGGATCACCGGCTGGGCCCCGCATGAGAGCCAGCCCAAGGCGCTCAGGCCCGGAACCGCCAGAGCGAGGCTGGCGGATGCGCTCAAGGTGGAAGAGAAGAAGCTGTAGAGCAATTCTTGTCTCAAGGCCGAACCATGTCTCCGGCCTTGCGTCACCCCGGATGTTCCAGAGCATCTTGCGCTCTAACGGAATCGTATCGTTCTTGTTCTGTGAACCCACGGCATCCGGCTTGTTCGTGGCAAAGCTGGACCCCGGCTTTCGCCGGGGTGCCACCGAGCTCAAGATGATGGTTCGGGCTTCACTCAAGCCGCTCTAGCAATCGAGCGTGGTGTCGCGCTCCCACTGGGTGAGGTGGCGGCAATACTGGTTCCACTCATTGTGCTTGAGCTTGAGATAGCCCTGTGAGGCTTCCTTGCCCAGCATCTCATGCAGGTACTTGTCCTCCTCGAAGGCCCGCAGCGCGTCGAGCAGGTTGAGCGGCAGTTTCCTGGCGTTCTTCACCGTATGGCCCTCGGCATACATGTCGATGTCGAGGCGCTTGCCGGGGTCCATCTTGGCTTCGACGCCATGCATGCCCGCCGCCAGGATGGAAGCAAGCAGGAGGTAGGGGTTCGCCGCCCCGTCCGGCAGCCGGTATTCGGCGCGGCCCGCATCCGGAATGCGCACCATGTGGGTGCGGTTGTTGCCGCCATAGGTGATCGACGACGGCGACCAGGTGGCGCCTGAAAGCGTGCGCGGCGCGTTGATGCGCTTGTAGGAGTTCACCGTCGGGTTGGTGATGGCGCACATCGCGGCGGCGTGGTGGATGAGCCCGCCCAGGAAATGATAGCCGAGCGCGGAGACGCCGAGCTCGCCCTTCGGATCGTCGAACAGGTTCTTCTTGCGGTCGTTGCTCCACACCGAGAGATGCACGTGGCAGCCATTGCCGGTGAGGTTGATGAACGGCTTGGGCATGAAGGTGGCGCGGAGCCCGTGCTTCTCGGCGATGGCCTTGACCATGAACTTGAAGAAGGCGAGCTGGTCCGCGGTGGTCAGCGCGTCGCTGAAGTTCCAGTTGATCTCGAACTGGCCGTTGGCGTCCTCATGGTCGTTCTGGTAGGGCCCCCAGCCGAGCGTGATCATGGTCTGGCAGATCTCGGCGATGACATCGAGCCGGCGCATGATCGCCGACTGGTCGTAGCAGGGCTTCTCGGCGGTGTCGCGATGGTCGGAGACCGACGAGCCATCGGCGTTGATCAGGTGAAACTCAGGCTCCACACCGGCCATCAGCTTCATGTTCTTCTTGCCGTAATGCTCGGTGAGCTTGCGCAGCACCACGCGCGGCGCCTGCGGCAGCGGCGCGCCGTCCATCCATGGCTCGCCAGCCACCCAGGCGACCTCGGGCCGCCAAGGCAGCGGGATCACCGAATTGGTGTCCGGCATGACCAGAAGGTCGGGGTGCGCCGGAGTCTGATCGAGCCAGGTGGCGAAGCCCGCGAAGCCGGCGCCAGCCTTCTGCATCCTGGCGGCGGCCTCCGCCGGTACAAGCTTGGCGCGCTGCACACCGAACAGATCGGTGAAATTGAACAGGAAGAACTTGATGCCGTTCTTCTTGGCATATGAGGCAAGATCGCCCATGATACGTCTCTCTCCCGAGGTTTGTCTTTATCGAGGTCGGGCGATCCGGAACCGGGCCGCCTGATGCCCGTCAGGGCGGCAAAACGCACTGGCGCCTGCCGTCTCGGTTCTAGCATGCCGCGCCTGAGTTTCAACCTTCGGGAACTATTTTTTAACTCCAGGAACCTGCCCGAAGGCGGTCACTGCCGGCCGACGGGATCGACGATCCCATCCGGGCAGCCGCGGCCGGTCAGCGGCGCGGCGAGGATGAGCTGAGACACCGGGGCGCCGCCCGGAATGTCGCCCTTGAGGCCGATGGTGAGCTCGGTGATCAGCCGCCGCTTGCCGTCATCGCGGCAGGCAACCCGCACGCGCTCTCCCGCCCCTTCGCCGAACGCCTTGTCGAACTGGGCGCGGATTTCGCTGGCCGACAGCCGCCGCCCGATGTTGTCGCGCATCAACTGCGCGAGGCCAGATTCGTTGATGGCCTGCAACAGGCGCAGCGAATCGCGAAAATAGATTTCCGGATTGGCCACGGGGTAGCAGGTTCCGTGCTTCGCCCATTCATGGCGATCGAGATAGGACTGGCTGCCGGGCATCAGCCGTTCCAGGGTCTCACGGGTGCGCATCGACAGTTCAAGAACCGGAATGTCTTGCCATTGGCCCGCGTTTGACGCCTCGCGCACCGCGCGGTCGACGTTGCAGTATTGACGGCTCGATGGCTGCGGCCACAGGCCATGCAGCGAGAACTGCCCGGCATCGGCGCGATCGGCGGTCTGCGAGCGGCATTCCCGCTTGCGCGGGCTCATCTCGCAGAAGGCGGGCTGCCAGCTGATCGCCAGCACGTAGAATGGCGCCGCCTGCGCGGGCATGGCCGCGAGGAGGAGCACGAGGCCGCACAACAGGAACTTCCAGAAAGGCCGCATGCTATTCCTCACGACGGTAGCTGATGACTGAGAGATAGCGGATCGGCAGCTCGCGCAGCTCTTCCGGACCATGCGGTGCATCGGCATCAAAAAACAGGGCATCACCAGGGTGCATGTCATAGGTCTTGCCGCCATGGCGGTAAACGACATTGCCTTCCAGCATGTACAGGAATTCGAGCCCGGCATGCTGAAAGGTGGGGAACACGTCCGACTGGTGGGTGAGCGTGATCAGATAGGGCTCGACCATGACAGGCCCATGCGGGCTGTGGCCGAGCAGCTGATACTGATGTCCGGCCCGCGTGCCGCGCCGCTCGATGGTGAGGCCCTGGCCGGCCTTCACGAAGGTGGCGTCGCGGATTTCCTCGTAGGACTTGAAGAAGGCGGTGACCGGAACCGCCAGCGCCCGGCCCAGCGCCTGCAGCGAGGCGAGCGACGGCGAGGTGGCGCCATTCTCGATCTTCGACAGCATGCCGGCCGACATCTCCGCCGCCTTGGCGAGCTCGGCAATGGTGAGGCCAAGCTTCTCGCGGTAGCGTTTCACCTCGCGGCCAATGGCCTGTTCCAGAAATCTGCCCTGCGCCGCCGTGCCGGCATGCGGGTCCTGGAAATCGATCCCAGCCGGCCGGGCCTGCCGCGATGTCCTGCTGGTCTTGTCCATCCGCCAATTTCCTCTCAGGAAACACTATTCCTTTCCTTGGGCCATCACAAGACGGCATTTGCCGCGGGTGATGAAGGAAATATCCTATCAGAGGGACGGAAAACAGCTTTGAGGGACAGTTCAACTCTGCTAACTGGCGGTCATCGAGAACTCAAAAAGGTATTTCCCTATCATGGACCGTGGAGCCAGGTCATTTCTTGAGGAGATCGAGGTATTCCTCGCGGCGGCGGGTCTGGAGCCCACGGCGCTCGGAAAGCAGGCGCTGGGCGACCCGAACTTCGTCTTTGACCTCCGCAAGGGCCGCTCGCCCTCGACCCGCACCATCGAGAAGGTGCGCGGCTGGATCGCCAGCCGGACGGCGCCACCCCGCCCGGCCGCGGCGCCGGACGCGGGCCGCACCCACCTCGAGCACCTGGAAGCCGAGTCGATCCACATCATCCGCGAGGTGGTGGCCGAATGCGAGAAGCCGGTGATGCTCTACTCGATCGGCAAGGACTCGGCGGTCATGCTGCACCTGGCGCTGAAGGCCTTCTACCCGTCGAAGCCGCCCTTCCCGCTGCTGCATGTCGATACCGGATGGAAGTTCCGCGACATGTATGCGATGCGCGAGGCAACCGCGAGGAAATACGGGCTTGACCTGATCGTTCACAAGAACCCGGACGGTGTGGCCAAGAATGTCAACCCTTTCGACCATGGCTCGGCGCTGCACACCCAGATCATGAAGACCGACGGCCTCAAGCAGGCGCTGGACAAGCATGGCTTCGACGCCGCCTTCGGCGGCGCCCGGCGCGACGAGGAGAAATCCCGCGCCAAGGAAAGAATATTTTCCTTCCGTGACAGCCGCCACCGCTGGGACCCCAAGAACCAGCGCCCGGAACTCTGGAACATCTACACCGCCCGCAAGAACAAGGGGGAATCGATCCGCGTGTTTCCGCTGTCGAACTGGACCGACCTCGACCTCTGGCAATACATCCACCGCGAGAGCATCGCCATCGTGCCGCTCTATTTCGCGGCCGAGCGCCCGGTCGTGTGGCGCGATGGCCAGATCATCATGGTCGATGACGACCGCATGCGGCTCAATCCCGGCGAGACGCCGGAGATGCGCAAGGTGCGGTTCCGCACGCTCGGCTGTTATCCGCTGACCGGGGCCATCGATTCAAATGCCACCAGCCTGCTCGGCATCGTCGAGGAAATGCTGGTCGCCACCTCCTCCGAGCGCCAGGGACGGGTCATCGACAAGGACGCCGCATCCTCCATGGAAAAGAAGAAGCAGGAAGGATATTTCTGATGACGCGCTTCATCGAATTCACCGGCGGCGACGTCGAGGCCTATCTCGCCGCGCAGGAACAGAAAGACCTGCTGCGCTTCATCACCTGCGGCTCGGTCGATGACGGCAAGTCGACGCTGATCGGCCGCCTGCTCTATGAAGCCAAGATGCTGTTCGAGGATCAGCTGACGGCGCTTGAGGCTGATTCAAAGAAGATGGGCACGCAGGGCGGCAATCTCGCTTTCGCGCAGCTGGTCGATGGCCTCGCCGCCGAGCGCGAACAGGGCATCACCATCGACGTCGCCTACCGGGCCTTCGCCACCGACAGGCGCAAGTTCATCGTGGCGGACACGCCCGGCCATGAACAATACACGCGCAACATGGCGACCGGCGCCTCGACCGCCGATCTCGCGGTGATCCTCATCGACGCGCGCAAGGGTGTGCTCACCCAGACCCGCCGCCACACCTTCATCTGCACGTTGCTCGGCATCCGGCACCTCGTGGTGGCGGTCAACAAGATGGACCTCGTCGGCTTCGACCAGCAGGGCTGCGACCGCATCGCCGCCGACTATCGCGCCTTCGCCGCCTCGCTGGGTGCTGAGGATGTGACGCTGATCCCGGTCTCGGCGCTGCAGGGCGACAACATGATCGTCCGCTCGCGCAACATGGCCTGGTATCACGGGCCCACGCTGATGGCGCATCTCGAAACCGTGCCGGTGGGCGATGACCTTGCGGAGAAGCCGTTCCGGCTGCCGGTACAGTGGGTGAACCGGCCAAACCAGAACTTCCGCGGCTTTTCCGGCACCATCGTCTCCGGCACGGTGAAGCCGGGCGATCAGATCAAGGTGCTGCCCTCAGGGCGGACATCCTCGATTGACCGCATCGTCACCTATGACGGCGATCTCGAGGCGGGCATTGCCGGCCAGTCGCTCACCGTGACGCTCACCGACGAGATCGACATCAGCCGCGGCGACGTGATCTGCGCGGCGCGGGAGCCGCTGGAGGTTTCCGATCAGTTCGAGGTGGAAGTCCTGTGGATGAGCGACGAGCCCATGCTGCCGGGCCGTCCCTATCTGTTCAAGTCCTCGAGCCGTACGCTGCCCGGCACGCTGGAGGAACTCAAGTACAAGGTCAACGTCAACACCATGGAGCATGTGGCGGCGAAAACGCTCACGCTCAATGAGATTGGCGTCTGCAACCTGGAGCTCGACGGCCAGATCGCCTTCGCGCCCTATGCCGGGAACCGGCAGCTCGGCTCCTTCATCGTGATCGACCGGTTCAGCAACAATACGGTGGGCATGGGCCTCATTCGTTTCGCGCTGCGCCGCGCCGCCAACATCCACTGGCAGGCGGTGGACGTGGACAAAGCCTCGCGTGCGGCGCTCGCCGGCCAGAAGCCGGCGGTGTTGTGGTTCACCGGCCTTTCGGGCGCCGGAAAATCCACCATCGCGAACCTCGTCGAGAAGCAGCTTCACGCGGCGGGTCACATGACCTACCTGCTCGACGGCGACAACGTCCGGCATGGCCTCAACCGCGACCTGGGTTTCAGCGATGCCGACCGCGTGGAGAACATCCGCCGGGTGGCCGAAGTGGCCAGGCTGATGGCCGATGCCGGGCTCATCGTGCTCGTTTCCTTCATCTCGCCGTTCCGCTCCGAGCGGCTGATGGCACGCGAACTGATGCAGCCTGATGAATTCGCCGAGATCTTCGTCGATACCTCGCTCGCCGAAGCCGAACGGCGCGACGTGAAGGGCCTCTACGCCAAGGCCCGGCGCGGCGAGATCAGGCATTTCACCGGCATATCCTCGCCTTACGAGGCGCCGGAAAATCCTGAAATCCGCGTCGATACCACCAAGCTTACCGCCGAAGGTGCGGCCGACGTGATCATGCGTTACCTGAAAGACAAGGGACGCCTGAGCAAGGCCTGAGGGCCACGCGTGGAGCGTCTTCTGCTCTGACGAGATGGTATCGCTTGTTTCAGCCGTCATGCCAGCGCAGGCTGGCATCCCGCTTGCTTGTGTCAAAGCTGGTCCCCAGCTTTCGCTGGGGTGACGCCGCGGTCGGAGCGAATGATTGCCCGGATCTGGTCCGGGCATGAGGAGTATGAGGCAGGCGGAGATGCATGCAACGGACCGCCCGCTGCTCTGAAACGCTCTAGCGCACGCGCGCGCCGGTTTCTGCATCGAACACGAAAAGCCGGTCCCTCGTGAAGGTGATGCCCACCGCCTCGCCCGTGGCGCCGGAGAAATCCTTCGAGGCCTTGACGGTGAGCATGTCCTGACCGGCCTCGACGGTGACCAGCGTGTGGTCGCCGATCAGTTCCACGGCATAGATCGCAGCACGCAGATGCCCCTTCTCCGGCGCGACCACGGCGCAATCCTCGGGCCTCGCGCCCAGAATGGCCTTGGCGATGCGGCCGGATACCGGCACCTCGACGCTGCCGCCGCGGGTCTGGAAGCGCCCGCCCTCAAGCGCGCCGTGCACCACGTTCATGGGCGGCGAGCCGATGAACTGCGCCACGAACAGGTTGGCGGGATCATTGTAGATTTTCGCCGGCGTATCGAGCTGCTGCAGCACGCCCTTCTCGAGGATTGCCACGCGGTGCGCCAGCGTCATCGCCTCGATCTGGTCATGCGTCACATAGATGGTGGTTGTGCCAAGCTCCGACTGCATGTGCTTGAGTTCAGCCCGCATATGGCCGCGCAGCTTGGCGTCGAGGTTGGACAAAGGCTCGTCCATCAGGAACACCGACGGCCGCCGCACCATGGCGCGCGCCAGCGCCACGCGCTGCCGCTGCCCGCCCGAGAGCTGGCGCGGATAGCGGTCCAGCAGCTGGTCGATCTGCACCTGCGCCGCCGCCTCGCGGATGGCGGTGTCCTGCTGGTCCTTCGGCACCTTGCGCACCTTGAGCGGGAAGCCGATGTTCTCGGCGACCGTCTTGTGCGGGTAAAGCGCGTAGGACTGGAACACCATCGAGACGTCGCGGTACTTCGGCAGCACCTCGGTCACGTCACGCTCGCCGATCAGGATGCGGCCGGACGAGGCCGTCTCGAGCCCCGCAAGGATACGCAGCGCCGTGGTCTTGCCGGAGCCGGACGCCCCGAGCAGCACCAGGAACTCGCCCGGCGCCACGTCGAGCGCCAGCTCCTCCAGAACCCGCACCGGCCCGAAGGATTTCGCGATTCGATCGAACCTGACGGGTACGCCTGCCGATGAAGCCATTGCCGAACCCTGCTCCCTTTTTCCCTTAGCCCTTGACCGCGCCCAGCAGCACGCCCCGCGCGATGAAGCGTTGCAGAAGAATGGACATGAGAATGACCGGAATGATCATGATGACGATGACGGCGCACATCTCCCACCACAGGATGCCCTTCTCGCCCGCGTTCTTGGCAGCCACCATGATCGGCATGGTCTGGGCCTTGGAGGTGGAGAGGAAGACGGCGAAGAGATATTCGTTCCAGTTGAGGATCAGCGTCAGCAGCGTGGTGGCGGCAAGCCCCGGGCGGGTCAATGGCAGCACGATCTCCCAGAAGATCCCAAACCGGCTGGAGCCATCGAGCTGGGCCGATTCCTCAAGCTCGATCGGCAGGCTGGCGAAGAAATCATGCATCAGCCACACCACGATCGGGAGGTTGGCCACCGCATAGACGATGATCAGCGACAGGTGAGAATCGAGCAGCCCCACCGCCTGGAACATCATGTAGATGGGGATGATCACCACGATGGGCGGCAGGATGCGCTGCGAGATGATCCAGAACAGAATGTCGCCGTTGCCGAGCGTGGCCTTGAAATGCTTGCCGAAGGCCCGCGCCAGCAGGAAGAACAGCGCCAGCGCCACCGCGGCGCTGACATACCACGGGATGCCGGCATAGCTGGTGGCGGCGATCATGGCGAGCGCCAGCAGGATGAACACGACGACATTTCCGAACTTCGGCTTGTACTGCACGCGGGCCAGCGCATAGGCCGCCATGCTGCCCACCGCCACGCAGAGTGCGGTGGAGGCGACGCCGATCACCAGCGAGTTGGTGAAGGCGAGGTAAGTCTTGCAGATCTGCGGCTCCATCGGACTGAGCGCGATCAACGGCGACACCAGGAAGGCGAAGGCGTTGTAG
Source organism: Aestuariivirga sp. (assembly GCA_036826695.1). GTDB lineage: Bacteria > Pseudomonadota > Alphaproteobacteria > Rhizobiales > Aestuariivirgaceae > Aestuariivirga. The sequence continues at coordinate 3,622 of DAISVW010000012.1, read as the reverse complement.
AAAAGCAGCACAACTTGCCGGCCCACCGAATAGAGATCGCAGTTGGCGTCCGCCGTGAGATGCACGCGCCAGGCATCGAGATTGGGCTGGAAATCAACGAAAGGAATATAGAATGGCCCCTGGTTGACGGCGGCCGCATCCTTGAAGGCGGTGATCACCACCCAGTAGATCGGAAAGATCACGAACAGCGACCAGAAGGCGAGCAGGCTGTAGGCGACGATCTTCGCGACCGGCGACATCTTGCCAACCGATGGCGGCTCGAACAGCCGGGCCATCAGGCCGCGGCTGGAAGTCTCGAACTTGAGGGGCGGAGGGCTCATTTGGCCTTCCTCAACTGCCCGAGCACCACATAGTTGAAGAACGAGGCGCAGACCACGACGGTGAGGATGAGCAACAGATAGGCCACCGCGGCGGAGGATCCCATGTCGTTGGCGCGCCACAGGAAGTAGGAATGCAGCGTCATCGACTCGGTGGCGATGCCGGGGCCGCCCGACGTCATGATGTTGGGCAGATCGACGATCTTGAAGCCCTCGATCATGCGGATCAGGATCACCGTCACGGCGACCGGCACGATCTGCGGCCAGGTGATCTCACGGAAAATCTGCAGGCCCGACGCGCCGTCGACCTGCGCGGCCTCCACCTGATCGCGCGAGACGTTCTCGAGGGCGGCCAGCATGACGATGAAGATGAAGGGAATCCACTGCCAGGAATCGCCCAGAACCACGAACCAGCGGGCCGCCCAGGCGTCCGTCGACCAGGCCCATTCGCGAAGCCCGATGGCGTCCCATAATGGCTGCAGCGGGCCCTTGGTGATGTCGAGCACCATCTTGAAGGCATAGCCGACGCCCAGCGGCGTGATCATCAGCGGGATGAAGAACAGCACCCGGAAGAAATTCTTGCCCGAGATCGGCTGCGAGCAGAGAAAGGCAAGCCCGGTGCCGATGATGAACTGGATGGTGCAGCCGATCACCACATAGAACAGCGTGGTCATCAGCGTGCCCCAGGGATTGCCCGAGAGCAGCGTGGCGCCGAGGATGAAGCCGAGAAACACGAACATGGCGGCCGAGATCAGGCGGCCCGTCATGCCGAGCCAGTTGGCGCCGTTGCGCCAGGAGCGGTAGAGCCACCACAGCGCCAGCCCGAGCATGGCGAGCGAGAAGACCCAGCCCAGCAGGCTGACGTTTGCGAGCTTGCCGAGGAAATGCGCCTGCTCGTTGCCGGAGAACTGGGCGAGGAAGTTGTCGAACCAGACGAAACGGAACCTGAGGCCGTTGGCGGTGAATTTCACCCGGCTCAGCGCGAAGACGATGGAATAGAAAGTGGGGAAGATCGCGAAGATCAGAATGAGGATGACGGCGGGCGCAATGAAGAAGGTGCGTGAATGGCGGTCAACCCATTCGCTCCAGCTTCCGGCCCCAAAAAGGCCAGCCGGGGATTTCCCCGGCTGGTATGATGGTGTCGAAGATGGCATTGCCCGAGCTTAGAGGCCGAGCGCCAGGGCCTGCGCCTTGATCTGCTCGTCGCGGCCGAAGTCCTCCGTGATCTTTTCCCAGCCCTCTTCGATGTTCTTGAGAGCCTCGTCGACCGTGATTTCGCCGGCCAGATAGCGGGCGAGTTCGGTGTCGAGCACGACGCCGGTGTACTGCTGGGCGCCGGGGATCTTCATGTCGGACGCCATGTTGGGGTTGTTGAGCGCGCCGTTGATGGCGCCGAGATAGTTCTCGGCGAGCTCCTTCGGCATGCCGGCCTTCACCCACAGGTCGGTGCTGGCGAGCTGCGACAGGCGGTAGGGGTTGTAGCCCGTCGACCCGATGGTCACGTCGACGTTCGACTGCGCTGCCTGGTTCATGTAGGAGAGGAAGGCATAGGCGGCGGCCTTCTTCTTCTCGTCCGCCTTGGCGTTGATGGCGCCGGCCCAGCCGCCGAACGCCGCGAACGGCGCGTAGTTGATGCCGTCAACCGACGAGGGCGCGTTCTCCTTGGTCACCGGCACGAGCTTGCCGGTGGCGCGGTCGAGCACTTCCTTCGATCCCACCGCCGAGACGGCGTAGATCTTGCCCTTGACCTTCTCGGCGTCGGCGTCGAGCTGCAGCGTGCCCGGATCGCCCCACTCGATGAGCAGGCCGCAGCGGCCGGCCTTGAACACCGCGCGGGTGTCGCCGATGTCCATGTTGAGCTCTTCCGGCGGACCATACTTGCCGGTTTCCTTGTAGATCTCGAAGGCCTTCTTCCAGGCCTCGTTGTTGATCAGCGGCTTCATCGTCGCGTTGTCGAAGTGGAAGCCCTGGGCCGTGCCCTGGGTCTGCACCAGTGACGAGGCGATCGTCTGGATGGCGAAATAGGACTGGGCGTTGCGCTTCTTGAAGATGCAGGAGCCGTAGTCCGCCTCGCCGTCGCCGTTCATGTCCTGGCCGTGGATCTTGGCGGCGATGTCGATGTAGTCCTGCCAGGTCTTGGGCGGCTGCAGGCCGGCCTTCTCCAGAACGTCGGTGCGGTAATAGACCATCTGGAAGTCGCCATCGACCATCAGGAGCTTGGTCTTGCCGCCGATCTTCTGGCCGAAATCGCGGAAATAGGGCGCGATGTCAGCCATATCGATCTTGGTGTCCTTGGCGACATGCGGGTCGAGGTCCTCGAGCAGGCCCGCGGCGGCGCGCGCCACCGCCCCGGCCGCGGAGAAACCGCCCAACTAGATAGAGGTGGTGCCGGGAGTAAAGTAAATGTGGATAATAGGGGAGATTTCCGCGAAGGGCACTTCGTTGACGACGATCTTGGCGCCCGTCAGCTTCTCGAAATCGGCGCCGCGCGCCTTCAGCGGGCCGGCGATGACCGGGCCGGGACGCGTGAGAATGTTGACGGTGACGCCGTCGAACTCGCCAGCACTCGCCGTGGCGGCGACGCCGGCCAGGGCAACGGCAGACACGACGGCCATGGCGGCCGCCTTCATGATCTTCATTGGATTTCCTCCCTTAGGGTACGACCACAAGTTTTCGTCCGGAACCGGATTGGCACCGGCTTGACGGTTACTGTAGCCGAGTTTTCGACGCTTGCAAGCCCAAGGAGTTCGAAGGAACTGGGGCAGCATTGGTAGCGGGGGAGGGAGTTGAACCCCCGACCCCAGGATTATGATTCCCGTGCTCTAACCAACTGAGCTACCCCGCCGGAGATGGCGCGCATATAGGGCTCAGGCGGCGGGCGAGTCAAGCGACTGGCGCTGATCCGCAGTCCCGGCTCAGCGTACCCAAGCCATGACTTCGCCCTCGCTGTACTGGCTTCGCCACGACCTTCGCCTCACCGACAACGCCGCCCTGACCGCCGCTGCCGCGCAGGGGCCGGTGGTGCTTCTTTACGTCCTCGACGACGATACGCCGGGCGACTGGCGGACAGGCGGTGCAGGCCGCTGGTGGCTGCACCACAGCCTCGCGGCGCTTGCCGCTCGCGTGCCGCTGGTGCTGCGGCGCGGACCGGCGGACCGCGAGGTCGCCGCCGTCCTCGCCGAGACCGGGGCCACATCCGTACACTTCGCGCGGGACTATGCGCCCTGGGCAGAGGCGCTCGAGCGCAGGGTGAAAGCCGCCTGCGAGACGGCCGGCGCCACCTGCCACCGGTATGGCGGCTTCCT
>DAISVW010000011.1:0-18615 GCA_036826695.1 Aestuariivirga sp. | reverse complement strand
ATGCCACGCTGCAAGCGGAGATCCAGGAGCGCCGGCAGGCCGAGCAGCGCGCGCAGGCGCTGGCCACGCGCGACGCGCTCACCGGGCTGCCCAACCGCCGCTCTCTGACCGAACGGCTGGAGCAGGCGCTTGGCCGTGCGCGTCGGCATCGTGAGCAGCTGGCCCTGCTGTTTCTCGACATGGACAGATCGCTGCGCGAAATGGGGGTCGGCGATCTCTCGGTGGCAAGAAGGTGCGCAAGATGGCCGAGGTCTTCTATGGCCGGGTGGCCGCCTATGACCGGGCACTTGCAAGCCCCGATGGCGGCCTGGCGGTGGCCATTGCCCGAAATGTCTTTCCGGGCGCATCTGAGGGTGTGGATTCGCCGGGAGTCCGGCGCCTCGCCGCCTACATGCTCGATCAACGCGCGCATCTTGCGGGGCAGCCGGCGGCGGCCATTGTGTCCGGCGACGTCAATTTCAGGGAGCCCTCCGCATGAGGCAGCAGCGGTCTTTTCCGGAATTCTCGAGGCCCCTGCCAGCAGATCGCGTCCCGGCCGCGGGGTCACTCGAAAACATCACGGCCGAACCGGCCGAACTCAAGGCCTTGGCGGCCCGGATGAAGCTGCCCGCGATCCACGCCCTGTCGGCGGAAATCCGGGCCACGCCCTGGCGGGGCGGGGGCATCAAGCTCGAGGGCCATATCACCGCCGATCTCGAACAGGTGTCGGTGATCAGTCTCGAGCCGTTCCGGGAAACCGTGTCGTTGCCGCTGGCGCGTTACTTCCTGCCGCCAGGTGCCGCTACGGCAAGCTCCGGGGAGGACGATGCCGACCCGATCGAGGGCGGGTTGATCGATCTGGGCGAAGTCGTGGCCGAAACCCTGGCGCTCGACCTCGATCCCTATCCGCGAAGGCCCGGCGAGGCCTTTGCGGAGCATCTGGAAGATGCAGAACCGCCGTCGTCGCCCTTCGCGATCCTGGGCCGCAAGAAACCGGGCTAGCGGCGACGGGAGGCGGGGTCTTTTTGGCATGACTTTGAGGACATAATCTCCTATTGCATCCAACACGCTCCGTCTGGTTGCAAAGCGCCCGGCGCGGCGAGGCGTATGATTGACCGGCTGAACATTGAAACGAGATAGACATCTCACCATCGCGCTTGATGCCATGGGCGGTGACCATGGGCCTGAGGTTGTGGTTCCGGGCACGGCTCTTGCGGCGTCACGCCATCCGGAACTGCGATTCCTTCTGGTGGGTGACCGCAGCCGCATCGCACCGCTGCTGGAGCGGCATCCGAAGCTCAAGGAACGTGCCGAAATCCGCCACACCGAGGTGGCCGTCAGCATGGACGCCAAGCCCAGCCAGGCGCTGCGCCAGGGCCGCGGCAAGAGCAGCATGTGGCTGGCCATCGATGCGGTGCGGAACGGCGAGGCCGATGCCGCGGTATCGGCGGGAAACACCGGCGCCCTGATGGCCATGGCGCGCTTCATCCTCAAGACGCTGCCCGGCATCTCGCGGCCGGCCATTGCTGCCTTGTGGCCGACGCTTCGCAGCGAGAGCATCGTGCTCGACGTCGGCGCGACGATTGGCGCCGATGCCGCGCAGCTCGTGGAATTCGCGGTGATGGGCGAGGCGATGGCGCGCTGCCTGCTGGGACTGGAAAAGCCCACGGTAGGGCTGCTCAATGTCGGCGTCGAGGAGATCAAGGGCGTCGAACAGGTGAAGGAGGCGGGCCGCATCCTGCGCGAGTCCCGCCTTCCCATCGAATACGCGGGTTTCATCGAGGGCGATGACATCGGCAAGGGCACGGTTGACGTCGTCGTCACCGAGGGTTTCACCGGAAACATCGCGCTGAAGCCCGCCGAAGGCACCGCGAAGCAGCTCACCTCCTATCTGCGCCTCGTTCTTTCCCGCACGCTGATGAGCAGGCTCGGCGCACTGTTGGCGGCCGTCGCCTTCCGGGCGCTCAAGGACCGCATGGACCCCCGAAAGCACAATGGCGGCGTGTTTCTGGGGCTCGACGGCATCGTGGTGAAGAGCCACGGCGGCACCGATGCCCTGGGCTTTGCCACCGCCATCGACATGGCCGTCGAAATGGTCCGCACGGGGCTGGTCGGCAAGATCAGGTCCGATGTCGAACTGATGACCGGAATTCTCAAGGAGCCCGAGGCAGGCAAGCCGAAGCTGACGGAAGTTGGACAATGAGCAAAACGGCGGGCCACGTGGTGCGATCGGTGATTGCCGGATGTGGATCGGCACTGCCGCGCCGCGTGATGACCAACGCGGAGCTCAGCAAGCTTGTTGACACCAGCGACGAATGGATCGTCGAGCGCAGCGGCATCGCGGCCCGCCACATCGCGGGCGATGGCGAGACCACGCGGTCGCTCGGCGCCGAGGCCGCCCGCCGGGCGCTCGCCCATGCCGGACTCGCGGTGGACTCGGTCGACCTGATCATCGTCGCAACATCGACCCCGGACCAGACTTTCCCGGCCACCGCAACGCTGATCCAGGCCGACCTGGGTGTCACGCACGGCGCGGCTTTCGATGTGCAGGCGGTGTGCTCGGGCTTCGTGTATGCGCTGGGCATTGCCGATGCCATGCTGAAGACCGGCCAGGCGCGCTGCGCGCTGGTGATTGGCGCGGAGACGTTTTCCCGCATTCTCGACTGGACCGACCGCACGACCTGCGTTCTGTTCGGCGACGGCGCGGGGGCCATGGTGCTGACCGCGGAAGATCATCCTGATACCCCGCAAAGTCCCGGCATCCTGGTCACCAGACTCCACGCCGACGGACGCCACAATGACAAGCTCTACGTCGATGGGGGCCCGTCGACGACCGGGACCGTCGGCCACCTCCGGATGGAGGGGCGCGAGGTGTTCAAACATGCGGTCGTCAATATCGCCGCCGTCATGCAGGAGGCCATGGTTGCGGCGGGCGTCCGCCCCGAAGAGGTCGACTGGTTCGTGCCGCATCAGGCCAACCGGCGCATTCTGGAAGGGACGGCCCGAAAGCTGGGGATCCGCGAGGACCGCATCGTCATGACCCTCGACCGGCACGGGAATACGTCGGCGGCATCGATCCCGCTCGCCTTCGACATTGCCGTGAAGGACGGCCGGATCCGCAAGGGCGACCTCGTGCTGTTTGAGGCGATGGGCGGTGGGTTCACCTGGGGCGCGGTTATGGCGCGTTATTAGGCAAGCCCCGTAAGCCCTTGAGTTGAAAATATTTCCTGTTGACCAGTGGCGGACTGCCACTTAATTTCCTGCGTCAATGACGAGGGCTCAGAATGGCTGACAAGACCCTTACCCGCGCCGACCTCAGCGAGGCGGTACATCGCCAGATCGGTCTTTCTCGCAGCGAATCGGCTGATCTGGTAAAGACCATGCTTGACATGATGTCGGAACACCTCGTGCAAGGTGAGACCGTCAAGCTGTCCTCATTCGGCACCTTCATGGTCAGAAGCAAGAAGGGCCGGGTGGGCCGCAATCCCAAGACGGGCGAGGAAGTTCCGATCACGCCCCGCCGTGTTCTGGTGTTCCGTCCGAGCCAGGTGATGAAGAACGTCATCAACGGATTGGAGCGCGGGTCCGACGAAGACTGAAACGTCCGAGATACGCATCTGGAGGAGGGTTGCAACATGGTGGAAAAATCCCCTGACGCGTTCCGCACCATCAGCGAAGCCGCCGAAGAACTGGGGGTTCCGCAACACGTCCTGAGGTTCTGGGAAACACGTTTCGCCCAGATCAAGCCGATGAAGCGGGCAGGCGGCCGGCGCTATTATCGCCCGGCTGACGTTGACCTTCTGAAGGGGATCAGTGGCCTTCTCTACAAGGAGGGCTACACGATCCGCGGCGTTCAGAAGATCCTCAAGGAAGAGGGCCCGTCCCATCTCGTGGCCCTCGGCCGTGGAAGTGTGAAGCCCGGCAGCGCCGGACATGAGCCGGGTTCGGCGGCAAGCCCTGCCAGTGCTGCGCCGAAAGAAGCCGGGAAGCCTGCCCAGCCCCTGTTGCCGCTTGGTGAGGTCAAGGTCGTCGTCCACCGGCTTGGCGCCGATCATACCGATCTCCTTCGGGCAGCGCTGCGCGATCTGGGCGATGCCCGGAAATTGCTTGATCCCTCGATGGCGAGCTGAGCGCCGGCGCGAATATCTCTTTCGCGTGGCAGGGAAGAATGCTACAGCCTGCCGCCGTGGCGGAGCGTAGCGCAGCCCGGTAGCGCACTATTCTGGGGGGATAGGGGTCGCTGGTTCGAATCCAGTCGCTCCGACCACCGCATCCCTCAGTTCAACCCGGATCAGGGCGCATCATCCACCGGATGATGGCCATAACGACCGGCAGCCAAAGAATGCCCGCGACGGCGAAGAACAACAGTTCGACCAGAATGCCGCTGCCTGCCGCAAATTCACCGCCGACCGCCATCATCACCAGCGCATAGATGATGAGGAACGCCACCACCAGAACGGTGCCGATCGCCTTGCGGGTACGTTGTGTCATGTTGCACGCTCTTGAAGCAGCGGCGTCCTGAGCGCAAGGTCTCAGGCCTGCGGCGCTTCATCACTTGAAACGGGGGCTGGCCCGGCCGTATCTGCGGACCATGTCCGCACAGGCTTTCACCCCGCGCCAGGTCTCGGCACTTCCCTTTGTCCGGGCGTGGCTGCTTGCCATGGCGGCGCTGGTGGTCGTCATGGTCATCGTCGGAGGCGCCACCAGGCTCACCGACAGCGGCCTGTCGATCACCGAGTGGCAGCCCTTGCTGGGGGCCATTCCGCCGCTCAACGAACAGCACTGGCTCGAAGCCTTCGAGAAGTATCGGCAGATCCCTGAATATCAGCTGGTCAACAAGGGCATGAGCCTCGCGGACTTCAAGTTCATCTACTGGTGGGAGTGGGCGCACCGGTTTCTGGGGCGGCTCATCGGGCTCGCCTTCTTCCTGCCCTTTGCCTATTTCGCGATTACCGGTGCCTTGTCGCTCAAGACGGGCTTGCGCTGCGGCGCACTGTTCGTGCTGGGCGGGCTGCAGGGCGCGCTCGGCTGGTACATGGTGGCCTCCGGCCTCGTCGACCGCGTCGATGTCAGCCAATACAGGCTGGCCGCGCATCTCACGCTGGCGACCGTGATCTTCGGGGCGATACTTTGGGTTGCCTTCGGCCTTGGAAGGACGCGCCACGCGCCGCGCGATGGCAACCAGTGGATGGCGCTCGTGCTTGCAGGTCTCGTGGTGCTGCAGGTTGCCACCGGAGGTTTCGTCGCCGGGCTTGATGCGGGTTTCGGATACAACACCTGGCCGCTGATCGACGGCGCGCTCATTCCGCAGGGCCTGTTCGTGGGCGAGCCATGGTGGCGCAATCTGTTCGAGAATGCGCTTACCGTACAGTTCAACCACCGGATGCTGGCCTATGTGATCGGCATTGTGGCGCTGATCCACGCCTGGCTGGCCCGCACGCCGGGGAGCCTCATGGTGCTGGCTGCCGTGGTCCTGCAGATGATGCTTGGCATCTGGACACTCTTGTGGGCGGTGCCATTGTGGCTCGGCCTGGCCCATCAGGGCGGAGCGCTCATCGTGCTCGCGGCGGCGCTCTGGAACCTCCATGCCGCTTTGCTGGTGAGGAGCGCTTCCCCCTCGTTGCGTCCGGCCACCGCCTGAAAGAGAGGCCGGGTCGACCCGGCCTCCATCGTTCCTCAATAACGGCTGGCTTACGAAATCGCCTGGTCGAGATCGGCGATGATGTCCTCGACATTCTCGAGCCCGATCGACAGGCGCACCACGTCCGGCCCGGCGCCGGCAAGCTTCAGCTGATCGGCGCTGAGCTGGCTGTGGGTGGTCGAGGCCGGGTGGATGATCAGCGAGCGGGTATCGCCGACATTGGCGAGATGCGACAGGAGCTTCACCGACGACACCGTCCTGACGCCGGCCTCATGGCCGCCCTTGAGCCCGAAGGTAAACACCGCGCCAGCCCCGCGCGGGCAGTATTTCTGGGCCAGCGCATGGTGCTTGTCATCGGCGAGGCCGGCGTAGTTGACCCATGAGACCCTGGGGTTCTTCTTCAGCCATTGCGCCACTTTCAGCGCATTGTCGCACTGGCGCTGCATGCGCAGCCCCAGCGTTTCCATGCCGGTGAGGATCAGGAAGGCGTTGAGCGGTGCGATGGCCGGACACAGATCGCGCAGGCCCAGCACCCGGCAGGCGATGGCGAAGGCGATGTTGCCGAAGGTCTCGTGCAGCTTGAGGCCATGATAGGAGCCATTGGGCTCTGACTGCAGCGGATAGCGGCCGGACTTCGACCAGTCGAAATTGCCGCCGTCGACGATCACGCCGCCCATCGAGTTGCCATGCCCGCCCATGAATTTGGTGAGCGAATGAACGACGATGTTGGCGCCATGCTCGCGCGGACGGCAGAGATAGGGGGTGGCCAGCGTGTTGTCGACGATCAGCGGAACGCCGGCCTTGCGGGCGATTGCCGCCACTGCTGCAATGTCGGTGATGCGGCCGCCCGGATTGGCGATCGACTCGATGAAGATCGCCTTGGTCTTTGGCGACAGCGCCTTCTCGATCGACTTCATGTCCTCGGCGTCGGCCCACACCACATGCCAGCCGAAGGACTTGAAGGAGTGGCTGAACTGGTTGATCGAGCCGCCATAGAGCTGGCGCACCGCCACGAACTCGTCGCCGGGCTGCATGATGGTGTGGAACACCAGCAGCTGCGCGGCATGGCCCGAGGCGGTGGCCAATGATGCCGTGCCGCCTTCGAGCGCCGTCACCTTGCCTTCGAGCGCCCCCTGGGTGGGGTTCATGATGCGCGTGTAGATGTTCCCGAAGGCGCGCAGCGCGAACAGATCGGAAGCATGCTGCACATCGTTGAAGACGAAGGACGTCGTCTGGTAGATCGGCGTGATGCGCGCGCCGGTCGCGGGGTCGGGCGCGGTGCCGGCATGCAGCGCCAGCGTGTCAAAACCCGGTTTCCTGTCGGCCATGGTCTAATCCCTCTTGTGAACAGGAGCGGGACCATATCCCGCCTCTGTCGAAACCACAATTGGGCGGTTCAGTAGGGCAGCATGCGCCCGATCAGGCCGTCGCGGTCGATGAACTGATGTTTCAGCGCGGCCAGCACATGCAGCCCGATCAGAACGAAGGCCAGATTGCTGCCGAGCTCATGGAGGTCTTTCGCGCCACCGAACGTGAACGGGGGCAGGGGCATCGGCAGGGCCCCGAACAGGCGCGTTGCTGCCATGGCTGGCTCTTCCTTCACGAAACCGCCGAAGGCCAGCCAGCCGGCCAGCGGAATGGCGATCAGCAACACATAGAACAGCCCGTGGACCGACCGCGACAGAATCCGTTCATAGGGCTTCATGCCTTCCGGCAGGGCAGGCGCCGGGTAGGCGAGCCGCCACAAGACTCGGAACAGGGTGAGCGCCAGGATCAGCACCCCGATGCTGACATGCAGCGAAGGGCCGAAGGTGCCTGTCAAGGCTTCGCCTGCTTCCTCGGCGTCTTCGCCGGCCTCCATCAGTTCCTCGCCGAACACCAGCATGAAGATCAGCAGAGCCGCGGTGACCCAATGGATCAGCATCGACACGCGGTCATAGCGCGACAGGACATCGGTTTTCATGACTGACCTCTCGAATAGCCTGACGTATCAATAGTCGCGCTGCGGCATGGCCGCTGTGCGATGGGTCAATATCCCTTTCGCGGCCCCAGCCCGAGGCTCTGGATCTTGCCGCTTTCATGCAGGGACTGCTTGCGGGACGAGATCAGACCGGAATCGCCCCCCACCCAGGCCCACTCGCCGGAAAGCTTGCCATATTCCATTTTCGGGCAACGGTTCATGACCACCTGGAGGCCTGCCGCCTCGGCCCGCGCCGCGGCCTCGTTGTTGCGCACCGAAAGCTGCATCCAGATGACCCTTGGCTTCGGCGCGAGCTTCAGCGCCTCGTCGGTGATGGGGCCGGCAGCCTCCGAATTGCGGAAGATGTCGACCATGTCGACGGGCTGCGGAATGTCCCTGAGCGCGGCGTAGACCCTGCGTCCCAGTATTTCCTGGCCTGCCAGCCCCGGATTGACCGGAATCACCTCATAGCCCTTGTCGAGCAGATACTTCATCACGAAATAGGATGGCCGCACCGGATTGTTCGAAGCCCCGACCAGCGCAACCGTCTTCACCGATTGCAGAATGCCGCGGATGTAATCTGAGGTGTAGGCATCGTGGTTCACGGCTGGTCCGTCCAGCTGGGCGGACGCTTGGCGATGAAGGCGGCGATGCCCTCCTCGGCGTCGCGCTGGAGCAGGTTCTCGGTCATCACCCGTGCCGCATAGGCATAGGCTTCGGCCAGCGGCAGGTCGCGCTGGCGGTAAAAGGCCTGCTTGCCGGTTCTGACGGTGACCATGGATTTTGAGGCGATCTTCGCGGCCAGCGCGGAGACTGTTTCGGAAAGCTCGTTGGACGGCGCCACCCGGTTGACAAGCCCCATGCGGCAGGCGTCCGCCGCCCCGAAAGTGTCGCCGGTCAGCAGCATCTCCATCGCATGTTTTGCGCCAAGGTTCCGGGACAGCGCCACCATCGGGGTCGAGCAGAACAAGCCGATATTGACGCCCGGCGTGCAGAAGGACGCGGTATCGGCGGCAACCGCAAGGTCGCAGCTCGCCACCAGCTGGCACCCGGCGGCGCTGGCCAGCCCCGCCCCTTCGGCGATCACCGGCTTGGGATTGGTCACGATGCCCATCATCCGCTGCGCGCAGTCATCGGACAGCGCCGCGAAATAGGCAGCACCCTTGTCCGGGTCGGCGCGGCGGGCGCTGATCTCCTTCAGGTTATGGCCGGAACAGAACGCGGGCCCATGGCCGGAAAGAACGATCACCCGAACGCTTCGATCGTCCGCGGCGGCCTCAAGACTGCGCGTGAGCGCCGCCATCATTGCTTCTGAAAGGCTGTTGCGGCTGGCGGGATCGTCCAGCGTCAGGCGGAGCACCCCGCCATCGCGCGCGGCGAGCAGCGGGCTGTTCATTCTTCTTCGATATCGAGCAGCTTCAGCCTGCTTCCATAGACAGGATCGTCCATCAGATCCTCGATGACCTTGCGGTTGTTCTCCGAGGGAATGAGCGATTTGAGCGCCTTGATCATCGTATCCTTCATGTCCTGGGCAAGATGCGGGTCTTCCTCGACCTCCTGGATTTGCTGCTGGAGATCGGCCGACTGGTCGTCGATGATGCTGGTGTAGGTGAGGCCCAGCGTGGTGATGGCCAGGTTCCAGTCCGAGACATTGGCGAAACCCGCCGCCTTGATGTCGGCCTCGAAGCGTTTGCCGTCATCGGTCTGGTCAACGAAGTCCTGGAGGTTCTCGAACTGGTCGAAATCGGAGTCGACGTATTTCTCCTTGGCTGCGATGTAGCTGTCCAGCGCGCGTTTGGCGATATCGGGCGTCAGCTCGATGGTTTCGATGGTGGGGATTTCGCCAATGCTCACCTCGCCGGTATCCGGCGTGTCGCCATCGTCAGTCGCCGCGTCGCCGTCGTCAGGCGTGCCGGTGGCTGGCGGTGGCGGGATCGGTGATGGCGGGGCCTCGGCGGCAGACGTGGACCCGGCGTGCGGCGCGGCCCTGACGGCGGCGCTGCCATAGACCAGGATCGCCATGGCGGCGAGCAACGCCGCACCGGCCAGCAAGGCGGCCGGAGTTGCCAATCGGTAGTTTCGCAAGGTCATGACCTCTTCCCCGTTGTCGAACTCTAGGGCAAGGCGCCGAGCGGGAAAAGAGCCAAAACGGGACTGAGTCCCCGATTGAGGTAACTAGTTACCGCATACGAATTTCAGGCATTCCAGCGGGGTTTTTCTTGACAGGTGGCTGACCGCTCAATAAGCAGCGAGGCACTGAAAGGGGTGTGCGGGCCGGTTACAGCGGTTTGAGCGCCCCAAATCATTGACCCCACAGTACCAGAGACAAGCGGATGACAACCTATTCGGCGAAAGCCAAGGACATCGTGAAGGACTGGGTGCTGATCGACGCCGAAGGGCTGGTCGTGGGCCGCGTGGCCTCGATCATCGCCAACCGGCTGCGCGGCAAGCACAAGCCCACTTTCACTCCCCACATGGATTGCGGCGACCATGTCGGCGTCATCAATGCCGAGAAGATCCACTTCACCGGCCGCAAGCGCCAGCAGAAGACCTACTATCACCACACCGGGTTTCCGGGAGGCATCAAGGAGCGCAATGCCGGCAAGATGCTGGACGGCAAGTTCCCCGAGCGCGTCCTTGAACTCGCGGTGAAGCGCATGCTGCCGGGTGGCCCGCTGAAGCGCCAGCAGATGACGCATCTGCGGATCTATGCCGGTACGGCGCACCCGCACGACGCGCAGAATCCGAAGAAGCTGGACATCAAGTCCATGAACCCCAAGAACGCGGTGAGAGGCTGACCATGGCTGAACGCAAATCCCTCGCAGACCTCGGCCAGGCCATGGGTGTCGCCACCGCCACGGCTGGTGCCGCCGCCGCTGCTCCCGCCAAGCCCAAGATTGACGCCCAGGGCCGTGCCTACGCCACGGGCCGCCGCAAGGACGCCACTTCGCGCGTCTGGGTGAAGCGCGGCAAGGGCCGCATCACCGTCAACGGCAAGCCGATCGAGACCTATTTCGCGAGGCCCGTGCTGCGCATGCTGGTACAGCAACCGCTGATCACGGCGAACCGCGCCAGCGAGCTCGATGTCGAATGCACGGTCGCCGGTGGCGGCCTGTCCGGTCAGGCCGGCGCGGTGCGCCATGGGCTGGCCCGCGCGCTCACCTATTTCGAGCCGGACCTGCGCGCCGCCCTCAAGAAGGCTGGCTTCCTCACGCGCGACCCGCGCATGGTGGAGCGCAAGAAGTACGGCCATCCGAAGGCCCGCCGCAGCTTCCAGTTCTCGAAGCGCTGAGGCGTTTCTTCAGCCGCAATACAAAGGGGCTGCCGCGAGGCAGCCCCTTTCTCGTTGTCTCGCCGTCAACTCGGCAGGCTGATGATGGCTATGGCCAGCGCCCGCAGAACTCTGCGCCTGCGCCGTCACCAGCGGGTGATGCGGGTGATTGTGCCGCGGCTGTTGACCCTGATCGTGAACTTGTGGTTCCCGCGCCAGCCGGTGAACCGGTAATTGGGCAGCCTGCAGTCGATTGCACGCACATTGCGGAAGCCCCTCCACCGCACCACCTGGCGAGCCTGACTGCAGCTGATCACGCGATGTCGGGAAACTGGGTATACGTGGCGATAGCCGAAGTAGGGATCGCCGTAGTAGCGATTGCCAAAGAAGCCAGGTCCGGGGCCGAAGAAAGCGCCACCGAAACCAAAGCCGACACCAATTCCGACGTTGGTGTGGGCTGTGGCCGTTCCGGTGCCGGCAGTCGCCGCGAGGGCGATGGCGGCAGCGGTGAGCAGGGCTCTGATCATCATGGTTTGGTTCCTTCTCTGTCTCAGGCGAAGCCAGCCAGGCAGGGCCAGGCTGGAGACAAACTGATCACTGGCCGGTTTTATCCGGTGTGAACACCTGATTCCAGTCGTCTTTCATGCTGACGACCACCCAGCCCCGCTGCGGGGCATCCTTCAGAGCCTCGACGAGCGTGCCGCTGCTCTTGGGGTTGACGTCATACTGGTATTCCCGGTCGCCGTCGGTGTGGCGCACGATGACGCCAAGGCTTGGGCGCGGGTTGCCGATGGTGACGTATTCCAGCATTTCCTTGTCGCCGTCGCTGTTGCCAAAGGCGGCGATTGGCCGTCGGCCGATGAACTGGTGGATGCCGGCCGGCTTCCCGGCCTTGTCGTCGACGATCAGCTGCTCCATCGTCTTGACCAGAACCGGGCCACTGTCGCGCAGTTCGTAGCGCACCCGCGCCGTGGTGCCCACAACCTGGTCAGGCGGAATGCCATAGACCCGCTCGCTCCACACACGCATGAAATCCGCCCCGCCGCCGGACACGATGAAGGTCTTGAAGCCATTGGCGCGGAGATAGGCGAGCACCTCCTGCATCGGCTGGTAGGTGAGATCGTCGTAGCGGCGCTGGAAACGGGGATGCGTGGCGCTTGAGATCCAGTCATTGATGGTCTTCGCGAACTCTTCCGCCGTCATGCCCGCATGGGTGAGCGCAACGACCTGCATGAGGCCATCGTGGTGCTTGCCCTCCATCAGCTTCGCCACGTCGCCCGCCAGCAGCGCCTGGACCATCGGGTCAGCCTGAAGAGCGGGTTCGTTCGGCGCGCGGCGCTTGATCTCGTCGAACACGAAGGCCGCCTGGAATGGCATCGGGTTTTCCGGCCACAGCGTTCCGTCATTGTCGAACACGGCGATGCGCTCCGGCACGGGGACGAAATCCGGGCCCTCGGCGCTCACCTTCTCGACGAAATCGATGATGGCGGCCTTGGCCGGACCGTCATTCCAGGAGGGAAGGGGATCTGCCGGCTGCGCGGCGGCCGTCGCGGCGAACGCTCCGAGCAGCAGCAAGGTCAGGCCGGCGAATGCCCTGCGGGTGCGTGAAACTGAGGCAATGGTCATGGTCGATCGGTTCCTCCGAGTTTGGCGTCAGTCCTCCACAACCTGCCAGCCGGCATCGGGGTTGAAGGTCTTGATCTGCGAGACGATGTTCGTGGTATCAGCGCCGAAGTCCTTCTCGTAAACGATGCCGGCCTGGTTGACCACGAAGGTGCTGACGCCCGTTTCGGCATAGCGAGCAGGCCACGCGATGAGGGCAAATCCGCCGATCATGTTGTCATTGATGACGTAGTCATATTTTCCGCCGGCCACGTTTGCACCCTGGCGCTTCAGGATCCGGAAGTTGTAGCCGAAATAGCCATCTCCGCCCTGCGCCTTGGCCAGGGCAGCCTGATCGATGGCCCCGGCCGGGCTCTCGCCGTCGCCCTGTGTTGGCGGCCAGTAGAGACCGTCCGTCTGACCCTCGCTGCTCACCAGCTTCTGGGCGAATTCCAGCACTCCATCACCATCGTGATCCTCGCCCTCATAGAGCCGCTGTGCCTCCACGAACAGGCGCGCCGTCTCGATGGCATGAAGCTCGTTCTCGCCGATGCGGCGGTTGATGATTTCCTCGATGCCGGCGATCGTGTCGAAAGCCCATTTGCCATCCTTGCCCTTGACCACCGGGAACGGCAACGGCCAGAGCTCGCGGCCGAGCTTCAGCACGGCTTGTCCGTCTTCGGTTTCCACGACGACGCCCTCCGCGGTGGCCTCGCGCATTTGGGCCAGGTTCTCGGCTGCGTTCTCGGCCTTTTCCACCCTGGCCGGATCGAGACCGAGCAATTTCGAGACCGTTGCCAGGTCGCCCTTCGCCATGGCGTCCCTGAAGGCGGCAACCGCGGCTTCGGAGCTGTCGAACGCTGTCGGCTCTGCGCCGATGAACGCTTCCAGTTCCTTGCTCATGGCAAAGGCCGGCGCAGCGGTGAAGGCTGGCACGCTGATCAGCGCCGTACCCAGAAGAATGGCCGCAAACACTTGTCTGATAATCATGATGCTGTCCTCCTCGGGTTACCGTCAGCGCCGGCCACGAAGGCCGCCGCCTCCGCCGCCACCCATCTTGTGCTTCGGAATAAACTTCTTGCCTCCTCCCCCTCCGCCGCCGGGCCGGCTGATGCCGCCGCCCATCGACTTGTTGCCGCGAAGCGACTGAAGGTCCGCGTCGCGCCCGCGCTTGATTTCGCCGAGCGGCGGCGGGGTCTTGGGGCGGATGTCCTTGCTCACACCCGGCTTCGGCTTACCCACCGGACGGTCGATGTTCGGCTTGGCCATCTTGTTGCCGGGCTTCAGATTGCCGTCGCCGCCGGGAAGCTTGTTCGCAGGTTTGAGATTGCTGTCCGGCCGTGCCATCTTGTCTGACGGCTTGAAGTCCTTGACGGGCTTCTTGTTGAGGCCTTCGAGCGTCGACTTGCGAATGTCCTTGGTCGCGACGCCATCGCGGCTGGGAAGCGTCGACGGACGGTTCTGCTTGATCGACTGCGACTTGTCGCTGATCTTCACACGGTCGTTGTTCTTG
Organism: Aestuariivirga sp.; assembly: GCA_036826695.1. Classification (GTDB taxonomy): domain Bacteria; phylum Pseudomonadota; class Alphaproteobacteria; order Rhizobiales; family Aestuariivirgaceae; genus Aestuariivirga. The sequence continues at coordinate 4,649 of DAISVW010000011.1, read as the reverse complement.
AAGCTGTCCTTGAACTTCGAATTGTCGATCTTCGTGAACTTATTCTTGTCGATGATGATTTTAGAGCGGTCGATCTTCCGACAGTCGACGTTGTTGACGTTGAGCTTGCCGCTGAAGTCGTTGCCGATGATGCACTTGTTGCAGTCAAAATCGATATCGACATCGCCGCGGCCATTGCCCCAGTACCAGGGTCCGCCCCAGAAGCCGTCATCCCAGTCGACTGCCGCCGCCCAGATCGCCCCGGTGACTGCGCCGGCGAAGAACGTGGCGCCCGGGTTCCAGTAATAGGGGTAGGGATCCGGATAGTAGCTGATCGGCACATAGGCGTAGCCCGGGTCGTAGAGCATCTCCGGCTGGTATTGCGGAACGTAGATCACTTCCTTGCTGGCCGGCTCGATGACGATGTTGCTGCGGCCCTTTTCCGTCTGGGTGCTGACCTTGACCTTCTCGTCGGTCTTGATCACGCCGTTGGCGACCGCTTCCTCGCGCAACTGCTGGATCGCGGCCAGCAGATCGTCCTGCTGGTTGACGATCGCGTCACCGAAGAGCTGGGTCCAGTCGAGATCGTCGCTCATCATCTTGACGATCTCGGGATAGTTCAGCAGCGAGATCACGCTGCCGTCCCAGGTAGCCTTGGGCTTCAGGTCCTTGTTGGTCTTGAGGTCATCGAGATAGCGCTGGGCCTCGATGATCTGCAGCGGGTACTGCGAGGCTGCCGAGATCAAAGCCACGAGTTCGTCAGGATAGAGCGCGACGCGCGCTACCAGGATTTCCAGTTCATCGGCAGTCAGCGGGTCCGGCGCCTGCTCAGCCTGGGGAGCTGCGGCGTCGGGAGCCGTCTCCGCCCGGGCCGGCGATCCGGCGAGCGTGGCAGTTACCGCCAGGGCAACGGACAACATGAGGGCGCTGGTCAGAAATCGTCTCAGGGAGGCCATCGTCATTCATCCTCCATCCGGTGCCGCTGTCGCGGCGTGGTATCCTTGATAGAACTGAAAAGCGGCGGATTTCCAGACGAGGAGTACTCGAAATAAATCCGCCGGTTGGCAGCCCGTCGCTGCAAACCTTTCCATCAGTCCCATTTGACTCTATGTTAGCGCCAGCTGGACCCTACAAATGCCCGCCCCGATACAATTGGTCTCGAAAACGCCAGGCGCCATACCCGCAGACTGGCGCAATGGCCGCACGATCTCGTGGATTGGCTACGACGTCGCCAGCTCGGTCTATTTCGGGGTTGCGCCTGCGGTTTTGCTGCCGATCTATTTCCAGGGCCTGTTGGGGCACCTTGCCAATCCGGCGGCCGCCTGGGGGGCGCTGGCTGCCGCCGCCATCCTGATCAGCGGGCTCGCCGCGCTGGCCGCTGCGGCGCTGGCGGCGAGAATTGACCGGTTTGTGCTGCTCATCGCTTTTTCCGCCGGTCTCGTCCTCGCCATGGCATTCCTGGCCTGGAACCCTCGCTCGTCGCTCGCGTTTGCCGTCTTCGCGTATTTCCTGGCGCAGAGCTGCTATTTTGCGGCAACCACCATCTATGAATCCTACCTTCCTGATCTGCTGCCTCCCGGTCTGCGTCAGCGCCTGTCCGGTATCGGCTGGGCCGTGGGTTATCTGGGCGGGCTCGTGGCGATTGCCATCCTGCTGCTCAAGATCGGGTCCCGCCCGGAAAGCGCCAGCCTGATCGCAGACTGCTTCGACCTGCTGGCGCTCATCAGCGCCGTGTTCCTCGCGGTGGTTCTGACGATGATGGCCCGGGCCGGTTTTTCCGGGCTTGGGCGCGCCGCCGAAGCGCCGCGGCTTCTCGACATTGCGCATGTGCTGCGGCAATGGCGGCGCTATCGTCCGGTTCTTCTGCTGATGGCCGGTGCGATGGCCCTGCATGGCGGCATCTCAGTCGTCATGGTGGTGACGGCGCCGCTTCTTTCGGCGCGGTTCGGCCAGACCCTTCCAGACCTGCTGTGGTTGCTGGTCCTGATCCATGTGATCTCCGTGCCGTCGACCCTGCTCTGGAACATCTGGCTTGCGGGCAGGTCAAGGCGCCTCCCGATCCTGCTCTTGCTCCTGTCGTGGAGCGTGGTGCTGTTGCTCCTTGCGTTTGGCGGGGGAGGCTGGATGCCTGTGGCCATCGTGAGCGTGATCGGCTGCTGCCTCGGCGCCACCCATGCGGCGCTGCGCGGGTTTATCGCCGAGGCGGTGCCAGAGGGCGGTGGACCGGCATTCTTCGCGCTGTTCACCGCGACGGGCCGGGTCGCCGCGGCAATCGGCCCGGCACTGTTCGCGCTGGTCTCCGGTCTGGCAAGCGATCAAGCCGGCTTGATGGTCATTCTCGCGCTGATGGCGGCAGGATCGGCCCTGGTGATCCGGCAGCTGCGCGCGGCCTGATCTATTTCAGAAGATTGCTGATCTCCGGCGGCAGAGCGAGATCGGGCGCGAGGTCCCGGGCCCTCTGTGCCGCGGCCCGTGCCGCGTCGGTCTGGCCTTGTGCCAGATGCGCCATGGCGGCCAGCACATGGGGCTCGGCATAGCCCGGATCGATCGCGCTGGCCTGCTCGGCGGAGCTGAGCGCCAGACTGGCATCGCCCTTGGACAAGGCGGCGACGCCGAGCGCCACCCAGATGTCCGGCCGCTTCGCGTCGGTCTCGAGCGCCTGCCGATAGGCGGCGATCGCCGCATCGGGTCTGCCACGCTGCATTTCGAGGCCGGCGAACTCGGCACGGAGGTTGACGTCCCGCGGATTTGCCTTGAGCCCTGCCTCGAGGGCCGCCGCCGCGCCATCCGGGTTTCCGGATGCCGATCTGATGCGCGCCTGCATCATCCAGGCTTCGCTCAACTGGGGGTCCATTTCGGCGGCGGTGGCGAAGGCGGCGTCCGCCTGTTGCCATTGGCGGCGGGTGAGCGCCAGCCCGGCAATCGCCATATGGCTCTCCGGCGTGTCGGCGTTGGCCAGCCGCGAGTCGAGATAGGTCCGGAGCCCGTCCCTGAACAGCTTGTCGTCGCTGCCCGGAAGCGCAGCGGCGCCAGCCCCGGCGATTTCGACGGCGGCCCGCTGCCGGACACTGCGAACCGGGGCGGCGAGCAGGGGGCGCAACAGGGCGATGCGCTCCTGGGCTTCGGTCTGCCGCAACGCGCCGGCGGCGGCAGCGCGCACCAGAGGATCGGAATCCCCGAGCAGTGCCGCGGCATCAGCCGGGGGCAGGGCGGTCGCGCCGCTGATCACGCTGAGCGCGGTGGCCCGCACGACGGCCGGACGCTCGATATCGCGGATGTAGCCGAGCAGATCGGAAACTGTCTTCTCAGACTGGTCTCCCTTTGTGAACGCGATGAAGGCCGAACGCTCCTGCCAGCCCTTGTCGCCCGCCGGATGCCAGCGCGCGATCTGTGCCGCGGCCCCTGCCGGGTCCTTGTCCTGATGGCAGCCGGTGCAAACATCGGGCGCGCCGGCGGCCTGCGATTGCAGGGGGTCGGGCCTGCGGAAGAAATGATCGCGGCGCGGGTCGATCAGCATGTAGCTCCGCTCCGGCATGTGGCAGCTCACGCATTGCGCGGCCTCGCTGCCGGGCGTGTGGCGGTGGTGCAGCGGCGTGTCGTAGTCAGCCTTGCGGAGGCTCGGGAACTCCTCGCGCCCGGCCTCGTTGTGGCACTGGGTGCAGACGGCGTTGCCCTCCGCCACCAGTCCGCCGCCGTGCGGCTCGTGGCAGTCGGAGCAGGTGACGCCCTTGGCCTTCATCTTCGATTGCAGGAAGGAGCCCAGAATGAACACTTCTTCCTTCTGCTGGCCATCGGCGAAATAGAGATCCGGCGTGAGAAGCGACAGCGCATAGTTGTCGTGGAACGGTGCGCCCGCCGGGGGCTGCACCTGCGAGAATGCCTCGCGCCGGGCATGGCAGGGCCCGCAGGTGTCGAGTTCGCTGGCCTGCTGTCCGGGCCCGAGCTTCGGCGCCGTGCTCTGGTAGGGATCGGCGCCGTCGCGGGTCCTGGCCCAGGCCACATGCGCTTCGCCGGGTCCGTGGCAGGCCTCGCAGCCCACGGTGAGTTCTTCCCAGTGGGTCTTGTAGGCGCGCGACTTGAAATCATAGCCCTTGTCGAAGCCGGTCTGGTGGCAGGTGGCGCAGCGCGCCTGCCAGTTCTTGTAGGGGCCGGTCCAGTGCAGACCGTCCCCGGCAGGCAGGTTCTGGTCGGGGTAGAGGTGGAACCACTTGCGGGCGTTCACGTCCCAGGCAATGTCGAGCGTCTGCAGGCGGCCCAGTCTGGTTTCCACCAGATATTGCTGCAGGGGCCTGTGGCCCACCGCATAGCGGATTTCGAAGGTCTCCGGCGCGCCGCTCTCGCCATCGGTTTCGACGATGCATTTTCCGTCGCGCATGAAGAAGCGCGAGGTGACGCCGTTGTGGGGGAAGCGCGCGTCGTTGAAATCGCCGAGCATGCTTTGCGGTGCAGTTTCCCTGAGCGCCCAGTGGTGATCGGAGGATTGCCAGGCGGTGGTTTCCGCGGCGTGGCATTCCATGCAGGACCCGCTGCCGGCGAAGTCAGGGGCCTCCGCAGATGAGGCCAGCGGACTGGCGGTGCATGAAATCACGATGGCGATGGCAAGCCAGATTTTCCGCTCCGGCTCTTTCCTGATTGCTCACGCAAACCAAAAGGGGCGCCGGAGGCTCATG
>DAISVW010000010.1:0-19624 GCA_036826695.1 Aestuariivirga sp. | reverse complement strand
CACCCCGGCGTAGGCCGGCCTCGTTCCTGGGCCTGACTTGTAACCCCTGCATCCTGTCCCCTGCCCTCGGGGTTGCCCAGCGGTCCCCCTACACCGCCGTCAAGCGTAGCGCTGTCGCGTCGCTCATGTGCCGCAGCTTCAGAAATAGCCCTGGCGCTTCTTGTCTTCCATGGCGGAGGCGCCGTCCTTGTCGATGATCCGGCCCTGGCGTTCGGAACCCGTGGCCTGCATGGTTTCGAGGATCACCTCGCGCACGTCGCGGGCTTCCGAAACAACCCCGCCGGTCAGCGGGTAGCAGCCGCAGGTGCGGAAGCGCACATTCAGCGTCTCAGGCGTTTCGCCGGGTTCGATCGGCAGGCGGTCGTCATCGACCAGTATGATCTGGCCATCCCGCCACACCACCGGGCGCGGGCTGGCGAAGTAAACGGGCGGCAGCGGAATGTCTTCACGAAGGATATAGAGCCAGACATCCAGTTCGGTCCAGTTGGAGATCGGGAACACCCGCATGGTCTGGCCGGGCGCGAGGCGGCCGTTGTAATTGTCCCAGAGTTCCGGGCGCTGGTTCTTGGGGTTCCAGCCGTGATTGGCGTCGCGCACCGAAAAGATCCGCTCTTTGGCGCGAGACTTTTCCTCATCGCGCCGCGCCCCGCCCATCGCCGCGTCGAAGCCCAGATCGGTGATCGCCTGCTTGAGCGGCACGGTGCGCATGATCTCGGTATATAGGCTGGAGCCATGATCGAAGGGGTTGATGTTGTTCCGCACCCCTTCCTCGTTGCGGTAGACGATGAGTTCGACGCCATATTTTTCCACCACCCAGTCGCGGAAGGCGAGCGCGTCACGGAACTCCCAGGTGGAATCGATGTGCAGCAGCGGAAACGGCGGCTTTCCGGGGTAGAAGGCCTTGGCGCAGAGATGCAGCAGCGTCGTCGAATCCTTGCCGATCGAATAGAGCAGAACCGGCTTGCGGAACTGCGCCGCCGTCTCGCGGATGATGTGGATGGCTTCGGCTTCGAGGCGGTCGAGATGCGACAGTTTCATGGATTGCACTCCGGGCATTCGGCGGGGGTTGCGGTGTGGCGGCCATCCGGGCGTGGCCGCGTTTCCTGGTGGCCACAGGCCTGGCAGCCAAAGATAAGGGCTTTGACGAGGGCGGTCGGCGCGCCGCAGTCCGCGCAGATGAGGCCTGGTTCGGCGCTGATGACGCCGAAGCCCGGCGCGCCGCAGGCCGGGCACGGCGTGGCGATGCGCAAGGCGAGCTTTTGCGCCAGCTTGCCGATCGCCGCCATGCGGGTGGGGTTCAGATGGGCGCGCATGTCGGTTTCAAGCCGGACGGGGCCATCGGCGCGGCGCAAGAGGCGGTCGAGAACTTCGCGCGAGGTGATGGCTTTGACGGTCTCGCCGCCGCCACGGAAGATCAAGGCATGCGATGGAAACCCGGACTGGGTGAGAAAACTCTCAAGATCGGCCTCCGGCGTCACGTCGAGTGCCGCGAAATTGGTATCCGGCGAAATCTGCTCTTCAGCAATCTCGAGGCCGCTGGCGTCATCGATGAAGATCATGAGTTCATGCGCGGCGGCCAGAAACGGGATTGCGGGATGAGGGCCGAAACTTCCTCCGCTGGCGAGCCCGAGCGGCAGGCCAGTGGCCGTCATGCCCATCCGGGCTTTCAGGCGCGCGGGCTCGCGCATTGGCGCGGGGCGTGGCACCTCGCCGGTGAAAGTGCCGAGACGATCGGTTTCGAGTGCCGCGGGAACTCTCACCCGGATGCCCAGAGCCGTCATCATGGCAGGCGCAATGGCCTCCTCCTTGCCATGCCGGGTGGCGAGCGCCGCCACCGCGCCGTGGTAGCGGCTAGCCAAGCACCCGCTCCGCGGCCAGCACATAGAGCGGAATTCCCGCCACGATATTGAACGGGAAGGTGATGGCCAGCGACAGCGGCAGATAGATCGCCGCCTTGGCCTGCGGCAGCGCCAGCCGCATGGCGGCGGGAACCGCGATGTAGGACGCGCTGGCGCACAGCACCATGAACAAGGCTCCCGTTCCCACTCCGAGGCTCAGCGCCCAGGCGACGCCGAGGCCAGCCGCGGCGCCCAACAGAGGCATGTAAATGCCGAAGGCGGCAAGCGGCAAGCTGAAGGACTTCATGTGGTGGAATTGGCGCGCCACCACCAGCCCCATGTCGAGCAGGAACAAGGCCAGGATTCCCTGGAACGGCGTCACCAGAAAGCCTTCGAGCTTTTCAAGCCCCGGCTTGCCCGACAGAAACCCGATCACGAAGCTGCCGAACAGCAACAGAATGGCGCCATTGGTGAAGATCTCGCGGCTGAGCTTCGGGGTCGCCTGCTTGCCCGCGGCGATGGTTTCTGGCGCGGCGCGGTGCGCGATGTACAGCGCCGAAAGGATGGCCGGGGCCTCCATCATCGCGAGGACCGCGACGATGTATCCCTGATAGGGAATGCCCGACAGCTGCAGGAAACTGACCGCCGTCACGAAAGTGACGATCGACACGGAGCCGTAGTGGCCGGCGATTGCCGCCTGTGTGGGGGCGTCAAGCCGCGTGGTCTGGCGCAGCAGCCAATACGCGATAAAGGGAATGGCGAAGCTCATGGCAGCGCCGGCGCTCAGCAGAGGAAGGGCGGCCATTACGCCACCGTCGGTTCCAGCCAGCGCTGCCCCGCCCTTGAAGCCGATCGACATCATCAGATAGATCGACAGATAGCGGCTGATGCTCTCGGGAACGTCGAGATCGGACTTGAGCAGGCCCGCGGCGATGCCCAGGGCGAAAAACAAGATCGCCGGCGACAGCAGGTTCTGAAGGAAGACTTGCGCAAGTTCCATGGGCACCCCCGGCGGGGCTTCTAGAGATGTTGCCGGAATTTAGATAGTCATATTCTCGGCGCAGAGGCGGGCTCCCCCTCGCGCGATTACTGGCCAGCCAGCAGGGACACGGCCTGGACGATCGCCGGTTGACCGGACCGGGCGGGAGAGGCCTCCATGAGCCCCGGGTTCTGCGCCGCGACGAAGACCGCCGAGACCAGTACCGCTACCACGGCGCGGCGGACCCACCTGCTGTAACAGAACAGCGCCAGGAAGATCATTCCGAGGAGGCGAATGGGGAACGTCAACATGATCTACCGCGCCCTTTACTTGCTCGCCGTGCCGTGCACATCTGAACCGTCCCGCACCGGTTCGAGCGACACCCACTTGCGCGGGTCCTTCGCCGACTGGCGCTTCAGCAGCGTGTAGCCGGTGGCGGACCAGCTGCGGATTTCATTGCGCCGGTTGTCGAGAATGAAATCGCCGCGCGTGGTCACCAGCGACAGGACGGCGTGGCCCTCGGCATGCTCGTCGAGCACCACGGTGATGCGCAGCGCTTCTTCCGGGATGCCTTTCGAAACCAGGAGCTTCTTCTTGAGCAGCACCACGTCCTCGCAGTCGCCCGCATCGGCTGGAATCGTCCAGTACTCCGCCGTCCCATAGAGCGTCTCGTCAGTCACCGGAGCGATCGAGCCGTTGACAAAGGCATTGACCATGCGCACCAGCAACCATTTCTCATCGGTCATGGCGGCGCGGCGGCGCTTGCCTTCCCCGGGCAGGCAGCTGTCAGGATTGCGCTGGCAGAACTCGACGAAGCCGATGGGCGGCAGGGTCTCGGCATACTCGCGGGCAAATGACCTGTCACTGGAAGCCGCCTCGGAGGGGTGGCTGCCGAACATCAGAGCGGTCAGCAATCCCACCGCCAGTACCGCCCCCTTACCAATGATCGCCATCTCACGCCCCGAACGCTTATCGTTAATGTGGCGTAAACATGCCGCGCGGCGGGGCGCCGGGCAATCGTAAACGAAAAGTTAAGTTAACGCCGGGGGCGGAAAAGAGGCGGACTGCACCTAGAGTTGCGTTCAGGGCTGCTGTGCAGCGACCTTCGGGGGCTTTTTCGCCACGTATTTCTCACGACTGTTATAGGCCACTGCGCGGGTGCCGTTGAGCTTCGCCTCAAGCCGTTTCAGGTAATTCTGCATCTTGTGGTCCTTGAGATCGGCAATGCCCAGATCCCTGCCGAATTCGCCCCTGGAGAGGGCTTCGGCGGAGGGATTGTCGAGGTAAACATAGTCCGGCCCTTCGAGCAGAATGACTTCCGGGCCCGCTTGGGCATAGGGCTGGAGGATGCCCGGCGGCAGAAGCGGCACGATGTCATTCTCGTCGACGACCCGCAGCAAAGGCAGAAACGAAAGCTGAGCCACGCCCTCTCTGGTGGTGAAGCGCGGCTGTCCGTAGGTGTGAATGATCTGGACCTTGTAGCCGTCCTCGATGGCGTAGATGCCGAGGATCGCTGCGACAGCGCCTCCCAGCGAATGCCCCACGAGCTTTGTCTGATAGTCCTTCTTCAGGAACGGCTGGGCATCTGTCCAGATCGCCTTGGCATCATCGTCGAACCCGGTATGCACGGGGATCCTGATCTGACGGTCCTTGCGCACACGGGTGGCAAAGTCTTCCTTCATGTTGATGTCATTGGCGCTGCCCCGCACCACGAGATACTGGACTTTGGCCTTGTCGTCGCGTTCAATGAAATACTGTACGTCCTGCTTCGGCGGCGTCGCCACACGGACCGTCTTCGGATAGGCAGCCTGTATCTGGGCCGGCGGCTGATAAGCGGCGCGGGCCCGCTTTGCATCAGCATACAGAGCATTGAAATCGACGTTCTGCGTGGAAATCTGCGAGCCCAGGCTGTCCAGTTCCTGGCGCGGAACGCCGCTACAGGCCGCAACGAGCGTGAGGCAAAGGACCAGAATTGCCGCCTGGGCCGCCCGCCGACCGATGATCATAACTTTCAATGCTGTCTTCCTTTTCCGAAGTCAGCTTTTGGGCCCAGAAGGGGGCGGCGTCAACCAGACTTCGCCGCGCGGCCAGAGTTCCGGGAGTATCAGTTCTGCGCCAGATCGGTACGACGGAACTTGAGTACCTCACCCTTGCCATCACGCGCGACATACCAGCCACCCTGCTGGCTCACCTCGCCGCAGCGCGGCTTGCCATCGGTCCACTTGGTCCATACCACACAGAGCGCCGTGCCCTTCATGAACCAGCGACCCTTGTCGCGCTGGCCATAGGCCTCGCCCGACAGGCCGCCGTTACGCGAGCCGGAGAAGGCGACCTGGTAACCTTTCACCCTGGCTTCGAACTGTCCCGGAAAGAGTTTGGTGATCTCGCCCTTGCCGAGCGACCCGGCTTCGGCTGATACCGCCAAGCCCACCGCCGATGCCGCGATCAGCGCGGACTGAAGCAACTTGCTCTTTGTCATCACTATAACCCCCTGTCTGACCGCCGCTGGCTGCCAGCCTAATGATTGAATGGACGGGGGGATGGCAGCGGTCTGTGTCCGAAATATGGGGAGGAGATGACGGCCATATGCTATGTTTTGCCGCAATTCTTAATCTCATTACTCAATCTTTGGATGTATTTCTGCAGTGTCCGACCCACGTAACATTGCCTGAGTGTGGTATTCGGCGGTCATGACCCTTCACGAACAATTCCTGAAAACCGGCATGATGCATTTTCCCGCCGATCAGGACACCCGCGCCTGGGCAGACCATGCCCGGCCCCTGGCGCTGGCAGCCGCGCGCGATCCCGCCAACAGCCACTGGCTGCGCTGTGGCGGCACCTGGTTCGTGGGAGTAGACGCCCTGCCCAACGACGAAGCTGGACGGCTTGCGGGCGGACTGCCGCTGGCTGGCACCTTCATGAACCTGCTGCGGTCCATGCCGGGCTTCGACCTTCCGCTGCACCGCGCCCAGGTCTCGGTCTGCTATCCCGGCTACCCCCAGGCCTCGCCAGAGGAGAGCGCAGCCGCCTTCCGCTTCCGCCGTGACCGCGATGCCGCGCATGTCGATGGGCGCATAGCTATTGGCTCAGAAAAGCGGCGTTTCCTCAAGGAGCCGCATGCCTATATTCTCGGGATCGCGCTCACCGTGCAGTCGCCCGACGCGGCTCCGCTGGTCGCCTGGGAGGGTTCCCACCACATCATGCGCGAAGCCTTCACCGCGGTGCTGGGTGGCCGTCCCGTTAGCCACTGGCCGGACATCGATCTGACAGATGCCTATCAGGCCGCCAGGCGGCAGGTGTTCGCCACCTGCAGACGGATCGCACTTCCCGCCGTTCCCGGCGAGGCCGTTCTGCTCCACCGCCATCTGGTCCATGGTGTGGCCCCATGGGCCGCCACCGCCACCGCCTCATCCGCAGGGCGGATGATCGCCTATTTCAGGCCCCAGTTCGAAAACTCCGCCAGCTGGCTTGAACAATCCTGAGGCAAGGGTCCATAAGCCAGAGCGAAAAGCGGGAGGGCAGCAGCATGACGGTCTATGGCGAACTCGGGGTCAAGACCCTGATCAATGCGAAGGGCCCGGCCACCCGGCTCTCGGGCGGCATCATGCGGACCGAAGTGGCGGCCGCCATGGCAGCAGCCTCGCAATCCTGCGTCGACATCGCGGTGCTGCAGCAGGCGGCGTCGCAGGTCATCGCTGACATGACCGGGGCCGAGGCCGGCTACGTGGCCTCCGGCGCCTCGGCCTGCCTGCTGATCGGGGCGGCGGCCTGCATCACCGGGCTTGATCCGGGCCGCATGGCGCGGCTCCCCGACACCACGGGCATGAAGAATGAATGCGTGATGGTGAGAAGCCAGCGCAATTTCTATGACCACGCCATCCGGGCTACCGGACTGCGAATCGTCGAGGTTGGCCTGCCTGACCGTTATGCCGGCGCCGGGGTGCGCGACGCTGAGGCCTGGGAAATCGATGACGCCATCAACGAGCGCACCGCCGCGGTGTTCTATGTCGCCGACCCGCAGGCCAGACCGCTGCTTCCCGAAGTGCCCCGCGTCGCTCATGCCCGGGGCGTGCCGGTGATCGTCGACGCCGCGGCGCAACTGCCGCCGCAGGACAACCTCCGCCGCTCCATCGCCGAAGGCGCCGACCTCGTTGCCTTCTCCGGCGGCAAGGCGATCGGCGGGCCGCAGGCGAGCGGCATCCTGGCCGGGCGCCGCGACCTCATCATGGCGGCTGCGCTGCAGCACCTCGACCTCGACATCTACTGGGATATGTGGGAGCCGCCCTATCCGCTGATCGACAAGTCGCGCCTCAAAGGCGCGCCGCAGCACGGCATCGGGCGGAGCTGCAAGGCCGGTAAGGAAGAAATCGTCGGGCTTCTGACCGCGCTAAGGCTGTTCGTGGCGGAGGGCGACGCGGCGCGTCACGCCCGCTGGCTCAAGGACTGCGAAACGGTGGCGGCGGCGCTCCAGGGCTATCTGGTGACCATTACCGGCGGCAACGACACTGGTTCGGTGCCAACCGTGGAAATCATGCTGGATCAGCAGGCGAGCGCCGCGCGCGATCTCTGCCTCCGTCTTGAGCAGGGCGATCCGGCGATCGTCCTCGACCCGGCGCAGCGCGACAAGGGCGTGGCCGTAGTCAACCCCATGTGCCTGAAGCCAGGCGAGGCGGAGATCGTGGGCCGCGAAATCGGCCGGGCGCTGGCAAAGATCTAGGGCAGACGCCTTGCTGGGGCCCTCGCAATCCTCCGGAAGAGAGCTCGTGCTGACGCTCCGCGTTCCTCATTGCAAGAGCCGGGGAATCTCCTCGTTGAACTCCTTCTCGAACACTTTCTTCTTGCCCTCGAAGGCCTCGATCTTTCCCCAGATCACCCAATGGGTGCTGGTGGCCGTCATCCGGCCATAGGTTTCGGTGCGGGTATGCCAGTTGCCCCGGCGGCGTTCCTCGGTCCAGTGGGTTTCCATCTTCGCCGACAGGGGATCGTCCGGCAGAATCGAATGTGTCTCACGGCCTGCGCTGTGGATGATCAGCCCATGAGGATGAAGTTCATATTCGCCGAAATCATCCTCGATCTCGAGCCTCAGGGCGCCGGTCTTCTCGTCGATCGTGGTCTCGCGCCGGTTCCACGGCTTTTTCAGCTCCGTCATGTCGGCGGGCGGCGCTGCCTCGGCACCCTTCCACGACAAAGGCGCCTCGCCCGCCACCTCTTTCCGGAGCGGCAGATGCAGCTGTGATTTGCCCGCATAGACGGTCAGCGTCGCCGCCGCGGGTGCAGGCCACATCAGGGGGAAATAGCTGGTCGAGATGGCGACTCGAAGCTTGTGACCCTTGGGCAGCCGCCAGGCGATGTCGTCGAGCTTGATCTTCATGCGGTAGCGCTTGCCGGGCTCCAGCGGCATCGGGTTTTCGCGGCTGTCGCGCATGCACAGGTTCTGCAGGTGATAGGTGATGCGCGACACCTCGCCCGTCGGCCACACGTCATTGAGGCGAACGGCGATATGGGCGACCGGCTTGTCCACCGAGAATTCCAGTTCCACCGCGGGCTGGCCCACGATGTCGATATCGGTGACCAGCGCCGGCGTCTCGAAGACTAACGACTGGGCGTCGTCGCGCCGCTGGTCGCCGGGGAATTCCGGCCCCAGCCAGATGATGCAATATTCGCCGCCATCAGCACCGGTCGTCTGCTTCGAGCAGATGGTCAGCGGCGTTTCGGTTCCGGCGGTGGGGCCGATGCCGCCCGAGTTGAGCCACCATTTCTTGGTTTCGACATGGCCGAAGCCCCAGAAACTGTCACCCAGCCAGCGGCCGTTGATGCGCTCGGGGAAACTGCCGGGCTTCCACGGCTCCATCACGTAATAGCGGTAATCGGGATCGCGGCTGACGCCGGTGTTTTCGCCCTTCAGCCACTGGTCCCACCAGCGTAGCGCCTCTTGCAGGAAGCCGATGCGCGGTTCCGGCACCGCGAAATGCGGATACTTATGCGCCCATGGACCGATGATCGCCTTTCTCGTGGTACGCAGGCCCTTCATCAGCCGCGGCACGGCATTGGAATAGGCATCATTCCAGCCGCCGACGATGAGCGCGGGGGCTTCGACAGAGGCGAAATCCTCACATACCGAGCCGTGCTTCCAATAGGCGTCGCGATGTGGATGCGAAAGCCACGGGATCACCAGGAACGGCTCGTTCTCCAGCCGGTTCATCCACATCTTGCGCCAGCGGTTGCCGACGATCTTGGGGTCCGGCGGGCGCGAGGAATAGGCCAGCATGGTGGCCGCCCAGCCCAGCATCTCGTTGATCACCGTGCCGCCCTTGTAGTGGACGTCGTCCTCGTAGCGGTCGTCGGTCGAGCAGATGGTGACGATCGCCTTGAGCGCCGGAGGCTTCCGCGCCGCCACCTGAAGCGCGTTGAAGCCACCCCATGAAATGCCGAACATCCCCACCTTGCCGGTGCACCATTTCTGCTTGGCGATCCATTCGATCACTTCGAGCGCGTCGTCCTGTTCCTGCCTGGCGTATTCATCGATCATCAGCCCGTCGGATTCGCCGTTGCCGCGCATGTCGACCCGGATCGCGGCATAGCCATGGCCGGCGAAATAGGGGTGGGTGAGAGCATCGCGCACATGGGTGCCGTCGCGCTTGCGGTAGGGCAGATATTCGAGAAGGGCGGGAACCGGCTTTTCCTTGGCGTCCTCGGGAAGCCACATGCGGGCGGCGAGCCTGGTCCCGTCGGAGAGCGGGATCCACAGGTTTTCGATTTCCGTCACCTTGCGTGGAAAATCGGTGATCGTGGTGATGCTCATGGCGGATCCTCTTTGAAGTCAGGGCGGAAGGCGGCCGTGATGCGCCAGGCTGGCGCAGGCGGCGGCAATGGCAGTGAAGGCGGCGCGGGCAGGCTCGCTCATGCCTCGCGCCCGCAGGAAGCCGTGAACCAGCAGCGGCTCATCGCATATCGTGGCCGCGACACCGGCATCGCGGAGCTTTTGCGCGTAATCGAAACAATCGTCATGCAGCGGGTCATGCCCTGCCGCCACCAGAAAAGCGGGCGGCAAGCCTGAGAAGACAGTCTCGCGCAGCGGTTCGGCATATTTGCTGCCACCGCCCCTGTAGACATCGCGGTAATAGATCACATCGGAGGTGGAGAGGCCCGGCGCATAAGCCTCGGTTACATAGGAGCCACGGCTCATGTCGCCGCCCAGCCCCGGATAGATCAACACCTGGCCCAGAAGCGGCGGGCCGCCCATGTCACGGGCCTTCAGCGCCAGCGCCGCCGCCAGATTGCCGCCGGCGCTGTCGCCGCCGGTGATGATCCCCGGCCACCGTCCGGCCATGGCCGAGAGCACCGCCCAGCAATCATCGAAGGCGGCGGGAAAAGGATGTTCCGGAGCCAGCCGGTAATCAACGGCGATCACATCAATCCGAGCCCCCTTGCAGAGTTCGGCGCAGACATCGTCATGGCTGTCGAGGCTGCCCAGCACGAAGCCGCCACCGTGGAGATAGAGAATGGCCGGGGCATCATGAGCCGCCGCCAGACGGTAGTGGCGGCAGGGTATGCCACCCAGAAAGACATCCGCGGCACTGACGCCATCTGGCCGGGCTTTGCGGAAATGCGCACAGTAGCGGTCGTAGAAGGCGCGCTGTTCCGCCATGCTGAAGCTGACCGCGTCCGGCGGATAAAGGCGTTCACCTTCCAGCAGGAATTCCCGGATTCCGGGATCTTCCAGTTCGGCGTATTTCATCGCTGTCCCGTCCGCCATGGCCTGCCCGGCGCCGCTATTGATTTCCGCAGGTTACCCGGCGGGCTGCCGAAAGCAAAGATGAACGGCAGATAAACCGGCGGCTCAGCCGGCGTTCAAACGAAAGGTCCTACACCGTCTTCACCACCGCAACGAGGGGAAAACGGACATGACCACGATCTTCAGTCTTCTTGCCGCCGGCGCAATGGGCATCGGATTGCTCAGCGGCGCAGCCGAGGCCGGTGCGGCTTCGCCCAGCCAGCAGGATACGCCTTTCGCAGGCATGGTCATCGTGCCGGCCTCGGCCGATCCCGCCACCGGAACGGCGGCGGACGAGCGCCGCTCCGCCTTCACGCGCGGCGAGATCATCGATTTCAACGCCCCGGTTCCAGAGGGAGACATCATCGTCGATACGAGGCGGAATCGGCTCTACTTCGTTCTGGGCGGCGGCAAGGCCGTCGCTTACCGGGTGGCCAGCGCACGCAAGGGCTTCCAGTGGCAGGGCTCGCATGAAGTGACCGCCAAGGCCAAGTGGCCCTCGTGGCGTCCGCCGCAGTCGATGCGCAAGCGCAAACCGGAGCTTCCCAGGTTCATGGCAGGCGGACCGGACAACCCGCTGGGGGCCCGGGCGCTCTATCTGGGCTCGTCGATCTACCGCATCCACGGCACCAATGAGCCGGAGTCGATCGGCAAGGCTGCCTCCTCGGGCTGCATCCGGATGCTGAACGAGGACGTCAGCGAACTCTACCCGCATGTCCGGATCGGCGCCCGCGTGACGGTTCGCTGAAAGACCGGCCGCCCGGCTGGCCCCGGTCTGGTGAATCTGTCATACGGCTCTGCGATCTTCGTGACGCGTATTTCAGTATGGGCTCTTTCATCATGTGGCCTTTCGTCAAGACGCCGGTTCCGCAGGGGCCGCCAGAAGCAACCGCCGCCGCGCAATCGCCGCCGGTGACGGCGGACGTCATCCATGCGCTTCCCGATCCGGCGCTGGTGGTCGATGGACAGGGCATGGTGACGATCGCCAATGCCCAGGCCGCAGAAATTCTCGAGGCTGAACCGGCCGGCCGGCACTTGTCGGCGACGATCCGGGTGCCGGCGGTGCTTGACGCCGTGGCGGCGGCGCACAGCAGCGGCGAGGGAGCGAGCGTCGACTATGAAATCCGCGTGCCGGTGCCGCGCTCCTTCCGCGCCCATGTGGCGGGGCTTGGCCCGGGCAAGGGCACGCTGATCGTGTTGCGCGACCTCACGCGCGAACAGCAGATCGAGCGCATGCGGGCCGATTTCGTCGCCAATGCCAGCCATGAACTCCGCACTCCGCTGGCCGCCCTTTCGGGCTTTCTCGACACCATCATGGGCGCTGCGCGGAGCGACGAGAAGGCGCAGGCCAGGTTTCTCGGCCTGATGCGCAGCCAGGCTGACCGCATGCGCCGTCTGATCGACGATCTTCTTTCGCTGTCACGGATCGAAATGAACGAGCATCTGCGACCGTCGGGCGAAGTGGACCTGGCGCAGGTGGCCGCCCATGTGCGCGACGTGCTCTCCGGCATGGCCCGCGAGCTTGACTGCGAGGTGGTGATCGAAGGCCCGGCCTCGGTGATGGTGGCGGGAAGCCGCGACGAGATCGTCCAGGTGGCTCAGAACCTGCTCGAGAACGCACTGAAATACGGCAGTTCCGGAAAGCGCGTCGATATGACGGTGCGCCGGCAGAGCGATTTCGCGGAACTCAGCGTGCGTGACTATGGGCCAGGGATCGCCGAGGAACATCTGCCGCGGCTCACCGAGCGCTTCTACCGCGTGAATGTGCAGGAAAGCCGGGCGCGCGGCGGAACCGGGCTGGGGCTCGCCATCGTCAAGCACATCGTCAACCGCCACCGCGGCAAGCTCTCGATCGTGTCGGAACCCGGCCAGGGCAGCGAGTTTTCCATCAGGATTCCTGTAAAAGACCATTAGTTTCATTAGCTTGAATTGTCATAATTCCGTAATCCAGAAGTCACATAAGCGTTTTGCCAAGTCCCTAGCGTGCGCCCGCACTCAAACAGGAGACAGCCTATGAAACGTTTGCTTGTTGCCGCCAGCCTGGTGGCGCTCACCGCCGCCCCGGCCTTCGCGGCGCGCGACCAGATCCGCATCGTCGGATCTTCGACAGTTTATCCCTTCACCACGGCCGTGGCAGAGCAGTTCGGCAAGTCGTCAGGCATGAAGACACCGGTCGTCGAGTCGACCGGCACCGGCGGCGGCATGAAGCTGTTCTGCGCCGGCGTTGGCGTTGATCACCCTGATTTCACCAATGCCTCGCGCGCCATCAAGAAGGGCGAATTCGAGGATTGCGTGAAGAACGGCGTGACCGAGATCGTGGAGATCAAGATCGGCTTCGACGGCCTGGCCATTGCCGACTCGGTCAAGGGCGCGGACATGCCGCTCACCAAGAAGCAGATCTTCATGGCGCTGGCCAAGCAGGTTCCGGACAAGGACGGCAAGCTCATCCCTAATCCCTACACCATGTGGAACGAGATCGACCCGTCGTTCCCGGCCCAGAAGATCGAAGTCTATGGTCCGCCGCCGACCTCCGGCACCCGCGACAGCTTCATGGAGCTGGTCATGGAGAAGGGGGCTGAGGGCTTCGACAGCCTGAAGGACCTCAAGAAGGCCGCCGCCAAGGCCTACGAGGCGGTATGGAAGTCGATGCGTGAGGACGGCCCGTTCGTCGAGGCAGGCGAGAACGACAACCTGATCGTCCAGAAGCTGATCGGCAACCCGAACGCGCTCGGCATCTTCGGCTTCGCCAACGTTGCCGAGAACAGCGATATCCACGCGCTCGCTATCGACGGCGTAGTGCCGACCATCGACACCATCGCGTCTGGCGAATACAAGGTGGCGCGTCCGCTATTCGTCTATGCCAAGAAGCAGCATGTCGGCGTCATTCCCGGCATGGCCGAATTCGTTGCCGAATACACCTCCGAGAAGGCCATCGGCGAGGATGGCTATCTCACCGACAAGGGCCTGATCGCCCTTCCCGGCGAGGAAGGGGCCAAGATCCGCGCCGCCGCCAACGCGATGACGGTCCTTACCGCCGATCAGGTGAAGTAAACCGAAAGCCAACCGCCGTCCGGCCCCGCCGGGCCGGGCCGGGAGGGGCGGCCGCCGCGGATGTACCGGCCCCCGCCAAATTAATTAAAGCGCCGCAGGGCCGGACGGCGGGCTGAAGCTTGAGGAGACGGGGCCTTGAACACGATCTTCTTCGCTCTGCTCCTTGTGCTGGCCGCCGCCACCTATCTCGCCGGCCGGCAACGCGCCGCCGCCATGCGCAACGGCACCGCCCTGCTCCACTCCCTGCCGAGCTATCACGGCCTGCTGATCGCGGTCAGCGCCTTTCTGGCGGGCCTCGCCGTCTTCGTGCTTCTCGCCGCGCCGCTGCCCGCCGTGGCCCCCTGGGCGGGGCTCGCCGCCGCCGCCGCCGCGGCCTCCGCGCTTTACGCACGCATCGCACCGGCGTTGGGGGGCCGGGGAGCAGGAGAGGGGATGAAACTAGGACGTGTGGTGGGGTGCACGGGGGGAGGCCAACAACCCACCAACGGCAACGGGAGGTGGGTGGGGTTCGAGACGGGCCGTTTCTTCAACGAGGTGTCTCCCGCCGCCTTCTTTACCGGCACGCTGTGGGCGCCGACTGGCGCGCCGCCCAGCTTCGGTTTCATTCCGTTGCTCACCGGCACCCTGCTCATCACCCTGATCGCCATGTGCGTGGCGGGCCCGCTGGGCCTGCTCGCGGCGATCTACATGGCCGAATACGCCTCGCCCACGGTACGGTCGGTGTTCAAGCCGGTGCTCGAAATCCTCACCGGCATACCTACCGTCGTGCTCGGTTTCTTCGCCGCGCTCACCGTGGCGCCGTTCATCCGCAATTCCGGCAGCCTGTTCGGCGTCAACATCTCGGCGGAATCAGCGCTTGCCGCCGGCGTGGTGATCGGCATGCTGCTGATTCCGGTGATCTCCTCGCTGAGCGACGACGTGATCAACGCCGTGCCGCAGTCGATGCGCGACGGCTCCTACGCCATGGGGGCCACCAAGTCGGAAACGATCAAGCGCGTGGTGCTTCCGGCAGCGCTTCCGGGCATCGTGTCGGCTTTCATTCTCGCCGTCTCGCGGGCTATGGGCGAGACGATGATCGTCGTCATGGCGGCGGGGCTCGCCGCCAACCTCACCGCCAATCCTTTCAGCTCGGTCACCACCATGACAGTGCAGATCGCCATGCTGCTGGTGGGCGACCATGAATTCGACTCGGCGAAGACGCTGGCCGCCTTCGCGCTTGGCTTCGTGCTGTTCTTCTTTACTTTGATACTGAACTTCCTGGCACTCCGCCTGGTGAAGAAATACAAGGAACAGTATGACTGAGACCGTCAAGCGGCCGGACCCCGCCCTGATCGCCCGGCGCTATGCCGCCGAGCGGCGCTTCCGCCTCTACGGCATCGCGGCGCTCGCGCTGACGACGGTGTTTCTCGCGGTGCTGCTTGCCGACATCGTCTGGCGGTCGATCCCCGCCTTCACCCAGTTCCAGGCCGTCCTCGATGTCAGCGTCGACCCCGCCAAGGTCGAGCCCGCGAACCCCGCCGCCGGCGACTTCGAGGGCCTGGCGAAAGCTGCCTGGCGCGCCCAGTTTCCCTCCGCCACCTCGCGGGCCGACAGGCGCCTGCTCAACAGCCTCATCTCCAATGGCGGCGGCGACGAGTTGCGCCGCATGGTGCTGGCCGATCCCTCGCTCATCGGCAAGACCGTGCGGGTCCCGGTCATGCTGTCGGACGACGCAGACATCTTCCTCAAGGGGCAGATGACCGGCGTGTCGCGCACCGCTGGGCAAGGCCCGCTCACCATCCGCGCCGAGGGCGAGAGCTTCTTCCTCGCCGGCCAGGGCCTCGGCGCCGGCGCCATCGTGCTGGCGGACGGTGGCGCTTTCAAGATCCCGGCTGAAGGCGACAGCGCTGCGGCGGAGGTGTTCATGGCGCCTGGAACAGCCGGCGAAGTGGCGGGCGGACAATGGCAGGTCCTCAGTTTCAGCGTGCCCGAGGCCGACCGCAAGGTCGACGACCGTGCCGGTGTCTGGCTGGAGACAATGCGTGAGAAGGGTGTGCTCGAGCGGCAGTTCGCGTGGAACCTCTTCCTCAATGGCGATTCGCGCGAGGCCGAGCAGGCGGGCATTCTCGGGTCCATCATGGGATCTCTGATGGTGGTCTTCGTGACCGTCGTGCTGGCGCTTCCGATCGGCGTCTCTGCCGCCATCTATCTCGAGGAATTCGCACCGAAGAACCGCCTGACCGAGATCATCGAGGTCAACATCAACAATCTGGCGGCGGTGCCGTCGATCATTTTCGGCCTGCTGGGCCTCGCGGTGTTCCTCGGCTTCTTCGGCATGCCGCGCTCGGTGCCGCTGGTCGGCGGCATCGTCATCGCGCTGATGAGCCTTCCCACCATCATCATCGCGTCGCGCGCCGCGATCCGGGCGGTTCCACCCTCGATCCGCGAGGCGGCGCTAGGCGTCGGCGCCTCCCACCAGCAGGCGGTGTTCCACCACGTGCTGCCGCTCGCCATGCCGGGCATCATGACCGGAACCATCCTGGCGGTGGCCAGCGCCATCGGCGAGACGGCGCCCCTGCTGCTGATCGGCATGGTAGCCTTCATCGTCGACGTGCCGAAGGGTTTCCTCGACCCGGCCACGGTGCTGCCGGTGCAGATCTACCTGTGGTCGGATCTTCCGGAACGGGCCTTCGTCGCGCGCACCGCCGCCGCCATCGTGGTGTTGCTGGTGATCATGCTGATGCTCAACGCCCTTGCGATCTATCTCCGCAAGAGATTCGAACGCCGCTGGTAAACGAGGAACGAGAGTCATGGACAAGCACTTCGAGGCCGTGGTGACGCCAGCCAGCCCCCGCATCATGCAGGAGCGCCCGGTGCGGATCGACGCGAAGAACGTCAACATTCACTATGGCGAGAAGCACGCCATCAAGGACCTGTCGATCGCCATTCCGGACCGCGCCGTCTCCGCCTTCATCGGGCCCTCGGGCTGCGGCAAGTCCACCTTCCTGCGCGCCATCAACCGGATGAACGACACCATCCCGTCCTGCCGGGTGCAGGGCGACATCCGCATCGACGGGGAGGACATCTACGACCCGAAGCTCGACGTGGTGCAGCTGCGCGCCCGCGTCGGCATGGTGTTCCAGAAGCCCAATCCGTTTCCCAAGTCGATCTTCGAGAACGTCGCCTACGGCCCGCGCATTCACGGCCTCGCAGACAGCAAGGCAGAGCTCGAGGGCATCGTCGAGAAAGGCCTTCGCAAGGCCGGGCTCTGGGAGGAGGTCAAGGACCGCCTCAACCATCCCGGCACAGGGCTCTCCGGCGGACAGCAGCAGCGCCTGAGCATCGCCCGCGCCATCGCGGTGAGCCCGGAAGTGATCCTGATGGCTGAGCCCTGCTCGGCGCTCGACCCCATCGCCACGGCGCGGATCGAGGAGCTGATCGACGAGCTGCGCCAGAACTACTGCATCGTGATCGTCACGCATTCGATGCAGCAGGCGGCGCGGGTGTCGCAGCTCACCGCCTTCTTCCATCTCGGCACGCTCGTCGAATATGGCGACACCGACGAGATGTTCACAGCGCCCCAGGAAAAGCGCACACAGGACTACATCACCGGCCGCTTCGGCTGAGCCCCCGGGAGACAAACATGTCGGAACACATCGTAAAATCCTATGACGAGGATCTGGCGCAGATCAAGACCATGCTGGCGCAGATGGGCGGGCTCGTCGAACAGCAGCTGGACGACGCCATCGACGCGCTCTACCGGCGCGACACCGCGCTCGCCGACCGGGTCATACAGAACGACGAGCGTGTCGACGTGCTGGAGCACCAGGTCGAAGAGAAGGCGATCCTGACCATCGCGAGGCGCCAGCCCATGGCCCGAGACCTGCGCGAGATCATGGTTGCGATCAGGGTAGCCTCCGATCTCGAACGCATCGGCGACCTGGCCAAGAACACCGCGAAGCGCACCCACGCCATGTCGGAGCAACTGCCGCGCAAGCTGATGGCGGGCGTCACGCGCATGGGCCGAATGGCCCAGGCAGAGCTCAAGAATATCCTCGACGCCTATGCCCGATCCGATGCCGCCTTGGCGCTGGACGTGTGGCGCTCCGACGAGGACCTGGACGCGCTTTACAATTCGATCTTCCGCGAGCTCCTGACCTACATGATGGAGGACCCGCGCAACATCAGCCTATGCACGCATCTCCTGTTCGGCGCCAAGAACATGGAGCGGATCGGCGACCATGCCACCAACATCGCCGAGAACATCCATTATCTGGTGCATGGCAAGCCTCTGGCCGAGGGCCGTCCCAAGAAGGACCTGACCAGTTCGCTCCGTATCGAAGGCCTGAACCCCTCGGACGAATAGCGCCATGAGTGCCTCGATCCTCATTGTCGAAGACGAAGAGCCGATCCAGATCCTGCTCAGCTACAATCTCGAGTCGGAAGGCTACCGGGTGCGGCACACCGCCGAGGGCGAAGCGGTGATGGCGCTGATCGGCGAGGAGCGGCCTGACCTCATCCTGCTCGACTGGATGCTGCCTGGCATCTCAGGAATCGAGGTCTGCCGCCTGCTGCGCACCAGGCCCGAGACTCGCGACATTCCGGTCATCATGCTCACCGCGCGGAGCGAGGAGGCGGAACGGGTGCGCGGGCTTGCCACCGGTGCGGACGACTACATGGTGAAGCCGTTCTCGGTGCCGGAGCTTCTGGCCCGCATCCGCACCATCCTGCGACGCGTCAATCCGGAAGCGGTGGCCGAGCAGCTCAAAGCGGGCGAACTCTCTCTCGACCGCAAGACCAGGCGGGTGACGAGATCGACCCGCGACATCAACCTCTCGCCCACCGAGTTCCGGCTGCTCGAGCACCTGATGCAGAACCCAGGCCGCGTCTATTCCCGCGCCCAACTGCTCGACACGGTGTGGGGCCATGACGTCTATGTCGACGAGCGCACGGTGGACGTGCATGTGGGCAGGCTGCGCAAATCGCTGAGCCGCGGCCGCGAGGCCGATCCCATCCGCACGGTGCGCGGCATGGGCTATTCCTTCGACGAACGTTTCGGGAAGGCTTGATCAGCTCACATCGCGATCTTGCGGTGGCGGCGGTCCTGCACCGGCTGATAGGCGAGGCGGGCATGATACTCGCAATAGGGCGAGCCCTCGCGCGGGCCGTGGCCGCAGAAGCAGAAATCCTCGCTGCTGGGATCGCCGATCGGCCATTTGCAGGTCTTGTCCGAGAGATGCAGGATCGTCACCCGGCCATCCTGGGACCGGTCGACGAGGCGCAGGGGCTGCGGCTCCGGCAAGGTCTGCGGGCGCGGCTGCGGCACGGGGCGCATCATCGGCTTCAGAGCGGTATTGCCGGCACTCGGCAGCCGCGGCAGAGAGCCACCGGCGCGCGGGGCGAGGCTCGGCTCGCGCTGCTTGCGAGGCGCACGGGGCTCAGAACTGCGCTGCGGCTGTCCGCGGCCCGCCAGGCCAAGACGGTGAACCTTGCCGATCACCGCATTGCGGGTGACACCGGCCGCCAGGCGGGCGGCGATCTGGCTGGCGCTCAAGCCTTCGGACCAGAGCTTCTTGAGCAGTTCCACGCGTTCATCTGTCCAGAACAATTTCGCGCCTCCCCGGTCGTCTTCCTTGGTTTCGAGCAACGGAATCCCTCGCCATACGCCGCACGCAACTTCGCCCGGCGCGTTAAGCCACATTACTGACTGTTGGACGCTACATCTCGTAGCCAATGTCGCGGAAACTACAATAAGCAGTGGTCAGCCCGCAACCGTCCAATCAATGCGCGGGATCGTTTTCCCCAGATTCCCGAGCCCCGCATTTGGTTAACAAAACCCTATCAACACCAGGAATCGCCCGTCCATGAGCTGTTTTGACTCAGGGTGGAAAAATGTGAATCACGCCGTGAATCATTGTAGACTGGACCAGCGGTGTCGATAGCTAATCAACTTGTCCGGTTTTGGTAGCACATCAAATGTCCGCTTCTTGTCTTTTGTTCTCC
>DAISVW010000009.1:0-19765 GCA_036826695.1 Aestuariivirga sp. | reverse complement strand
CCGGCAAGGTAGTGAAAGTCGGATAGGAGAGAGACATGGCGAACAGGAAACTCCGCGTACTCGTGGTGGGGCTGGGCAACATGGGCATGAGCCATGCCCTGGCCTATACCCGCATTCCGGATTTCGAGGTGGTGGGCGTGTGCGAGCGCCGCATCGCCAGCCGCAAGCTTCCCGAGGCGCTGAAGGGTGCCGCCAAATTCGATGATTTCGACAAGGCCCTCACGGTGCTGAAGCCCGATGTGGTGTCGATCAACACGCTGCCGGACACCCATGCCCAGTTCGCCATCAAGGCCATGGAGGCGGGTGCGCATGTGTTCGTCGAAAAGCCGCTCGCCGATACCGCGGAGAACGCCGAGAGGGCGGTGGAGACGGCGCGCCGCACCGGCAAGAAGCTGGTGGTGGGCTACATTCTCCGGCAGCATCCGAGCTGGGTGAAGTTCATCGAGATCGCCCAGCAGCTGGGAACCCCGCTCGTCTTCCGCATGAACCTCAACCAGCAGTCCAACGGCGAGACCTGGGACTGGCACAAGCGGCTGCTCAATTCCTTCCCGCCGATCGTCGATTGCGGTGTGCACTATGTCGATGTCATGTGCCAGATGACCAAGGCGAAGCCGATCAAGGTTCACGCCATCGGCGCGTCGCTCACTGACGAGGTGAAGCAGCAGAACTATGGCATGCTTCAGGTGATCTTCGATGATGGGTCCGTCGGCTGGTATGAGGCCGGCTGGGGCCCGATGATGAGCGAGACGGCGTTTTTCGTGAAGGACGTGATCGGACCCAAGGGCGCCGTCTCCATCGTGATGGCCGAGACCTCGGGCGGCGGGAAATCGGATGACATCAACGCCCACACCAAGACCAACCAGATTCTATGGCACCACGCCGACATGAAGACACCCGACACCCGCATCGACATGACCGATGAACCGAGCCATGACGATCTCTGCGAGCGCGAGCAACGCTATCTGCTCAAGGCGATCCGCGAGAACCTTGATCTCACCGACCACATGAACGACGCGGTGAAGAGCCTGAAGATCGTGATGGCCGCCGACCGCTCGATCCATGAGGGGCGGGTGATACCGCTGACCTGAGCCCGAGAACGATCTTCTCCGCGCCTTGCGTGGCGGCGCGGTGACCGGCCCAAGCGCCGCGCTGGCGCGGGTCCATGTCGGAGAGACGGATGCGGCCATTGCCAGGTTGGGCGCTACGGCGGCGCCAATACTCCGGCGTGCTGACCAATAATGTCGTTCACGACCGCCTTGCTCCGGAGGTACGCGAGGAACCGCAAAAGGGAGTTCCTCGGAAGGAGGCCGGCAGACCAGCGGCCAGGTATTCGCAGAAACTCGGGCGAAACACTGGTTATCCAGAGCTCCGTGAGGTGTTGGGGTCAGTGGTCACGCTGATGAAGCTCCGCAACAAGTGGAATGATGTCATGGAAAAGCTCGATCTTCCACATCCCGAACATGGGGGACTATCCGTCTGCTGCTCGATTATCGACAAGAAAAAGGCGTAGGAAAATAGATCTGGCACTTTGCAACTTCACTCATTTCTTGTGGGCTTCGGCTTTATCTCCTTGACCCGCCTCCTGCTCGCTTCGTCCTTCTCACCCGTGGCAATGTCCACCATCAACTTCGCAAGCTGCGACGGGTCACGCAGCTTTTCGGATTCTTTCCCATGCCGTTAGTATGGCCTGTTGATCAGCGCGCAATAGGGACCTCGCCCGGCTCATTGCGCCGCTACCGGCAGATGGCACAGACGATATGGCGGTGACGGATGGCGAAGGCCGCGTGCACGGACTGGATGGCCTGCGCATTGTCGACGGTTCGATTATCCCGCGCATTCCTCCGGCGAATATCCAGGCCCCCATCATGATGGTGGCCGAAAAGATCGCCGCCAGAATGACGGGCGCGGCGGCCTAGCCGCGTTCGACCATATCGCGCAGGCGCTGCAGAAATGCATCGTCCACCACGAAGTCATGGGCGATGCCGAAAGGCAATTCTGTGCGGCGCACGAAATCACGCAAGCCACGCAGTGCCGCATCCACGTCCCGCCAGGTGATGCCCATGCTCTTCGGCCTGATGTCTACGCCGACATCTGCGACGGCCTGGCGGAGTTCATCGGCGCGGCGGCCATGCATCATGGCGCCCGCGACCAGCCCCAGGCACACTGCTTGACCATGCAGGAACTTGACGCCCGTGTGCGCCTCGAGGGCATAGAAGATGAAGTGCTCGACACCCTCGATGTGGCGCGGGCACCACCCTGTGCCGTGATAGGATGCACCACCCCACTTGAAGGCCTCGACAATGAGACCGATGCCCTCCGGCGTGAGATCGTGGATGTCGCGCCGCCCCGCCAGCGCCTTTTCGGCGAGGCTGAGCGAGTGCTGGGCGAGTGCTGCATCGAACGGCCAGCGCGGTTCGCATTTTCCGGTGCGCTGGGCATATTCCCAGTCCCACACCCCTGTGAAGAAGCAGAACACATCGCCGATCCCGGCGCGGTTGATGTGCGGAGGCGCTGCCTCCAGAATGCCGTAGTCGAAATAGACGCATTCGGGTACGGCCCAGCCGACATAGCGCACGATCTGGTTTTCACGTACCCCCGCCCTTTGCCCGTACATCGCATCGACCGAAAGAGATGTCGGGAATTGATGAAGTCTCATGTTGCGGCGCCAGGCGAAGTATTTTGCCGCGTCGATGGCCTGGCCTCCGCCGAGCCCGACAACCGAGGAAAAGCCTTCAAGCTGCGGCAGAGCCTTCTCGAGGTCTTCGCGTTCCATGCTGCGAACGAACCAGTGCGGTGTGCCGGCGGGAAGCTCTTGTCTCAGCTTCGGCCAGAGATCCTCCATGGTGACGACGAGATAGGGGCCGGCGACGAAATTCGGCACTTCGGCGAGAAGGTTGCGCCCGAAGGCGGTGCGAAATGCCCTGATGTCCTGCGGATTGACGGTCATGCGATGTCTATGCGGGTCCCGGTTCCCGGATCGAAAAGGTGAATTTGGTCCGTATTGGCGTGCAGGATCAAGCGTTCCGATGGCCGGGCCTTCGTCATGGGCGCGCAGCGGGCCGTCATGCGCGTGCCGGCGCCGTCGCCGATGAGATAGGTGTCGGAGCCCAGTGTTTCGGGCACCACATAGTCGGATTGCAGTGTCTGCGCCGCAGTGGCGGGCGTGGCGCGGGACTGGTCTGTGAGATCCTCTGGCCTGAGGCCCACCAGAACGTTCCGGCCCTGTAGGGAGGAGGGAAGCGGGGCGAGAGGCCTCAGGGCCTGTCCGTCTGCAAGCCTGAGCGCGCCGTGCGAGATGGTGGCGGGGAGCATGTTGATCTTCGGCGACCCGATGAATTCGGCGACGAACACGTTGGCTGGCCGCAGATACAGGTCTTCCGGGGTGCCGGCCTGTGCGATACGGCCGCCTTCGAGGCAGACGATGCGGTCGGCGAGCGTCATGGCCTCCGTCTGGTCATGCGTCACGAAGATCGACGTCATCCCGAGGTCGCGGTGGAGGAGCTTGATCTGCGTGCGCACCTCCATGCGCAACTTGGCGTCCAGATTGGATAGCGGCTCGTCGAAGAGGAAGAGTTGCGCCTTGCGCGCCAGCGCGCGGCGCATGGCGACGCGCTGGCGCTGCCCGCCCGAGAGGGCGCGCGGCTTGCGATCCAGGTATTGTTCGATCTGCAAGAGCTTCGCCACCTCGCGGACGCGCTTGGCGCGTTCCGGAGCAGCCATCCCGTTCATCTTCAGTCCAAAGCCTATGTTCGCCTCGACTGTCATGTTGGGGTAGAGCGCATAGTCCTGGAACACCATCGCGAGGTTTCGCTCGCGCGCCTCGAGTTCGTTGACGACCGTTCCGCCGATGCTGATCTGTCCTGCCGTGATGTCCTCCAGCCCGGCTATCATCCGGAGAATGGTGGATTTCCCGCAGCCTGACGGTCCCACCAGCACGGTGAACTCGCCGTCGCAGATTTCGAGGTCGATCTCCCGGACAACTTGCACCGCTCCGTAGGACTTGCTCACCGCGGAGAGAGAAACGCTGGCCATTACGCGTTCCCATCACATCTAGAATGGCATACCATTCGGGCATACTGCACACCGGTACAGAAGGCGTCAATTCCCAATCGACACTGTTCTTTTGAAGAAGAGCTGCTGGCGTAAGGCTGACTGCAACAACAGCGTTGACATTGGTTGACCTTTGGGTTTGAGTGATCACATGCCCGCGGTCGCGCCAGGTGCGCCGGATGTGAGGCGCCAGTATGGGAAAAAACCCGACTGACAGACAACAGAGGAGGAAACCAATGCCGTTCTTGAACAAGCTGATGACGGCCGCAGGCGTGCTGCTGGCCACGACCACGATTTCCCTTGCCGACGAGCTCAACATCTTTCTGAGCCCCTCGCCATCATCCACCGCCATTCAGTCCTTCATCCCCGAATTCGAGAAGGCGACCGGCCACAAGGTGAATGTCACCGAAGTTCCCTACGGCGAGATGCACCAGAAGCTCATGCTGTCCGTTCAGCTGAAGCAGGGGCAGTATGACGTCGCGCAGTTCGACAATTCCTTCCTCACGCCGTTTGGCGCCGCCGGCACAATGATGCCGCTCGACGAGATGATCGCCGCCTCGGCGGAATATGATATCTCCGACTTCTCCAAGGGCCAGCAGGACTATGGCAAGTACAAGGACAAGACTCTGGGCCTGACGCTGTCCACCGAGCCCTTCATCCAGTGGTACCGGAAAGACATCTACGAATCGCTCGGCCTGAAGCCCGCCACGACCTGGGAGGAGTTCATGGCCAATGCCAAGGCGGTGAAGGAGTCGGGCAAGGGCGACGGCATGATCTTTGGCTTCGGCCCGAACGTCTCCTGGTGGTGGATGACGCTGGTCTGGAGCTTCGGCGGCCAGCTCTATGACGCCAACTACAATCCCACCGTCAACACGCCCGAGGCGGTTGCCGCCACGCAGTATCTGAAGGATCTGCTGGCCTTTGCGCCGGAGGGTGCGATCTCGGCCTCGACCGACGATGCGACAATCAAGTTCTTCTCCACCGATATCGGCGCGATGGTGCAGTACTCGGGGTACTGGGGCATGCTGCTCGATCCGGCCAACCAGAAGCACCTCAACGTGATCGGCTTCGCGCCGATGCCAAAGGGCAAGGCCGACATCACGCATCTCGCGGGCTGGAACATCGGCATTCCCGCTGACGCCAAGAACCCGCAGCTGGCCTGGCAATTCCTGGAATTCGTGCTCGGCAAGTCCAACGCCAAGGACTACATCAACGCCGGCGCGGCGGCGATTGCGCGCAATTCGGTCATCACCGATGCCGAACTCGTCGCCAAGTATCCCTATCTGCCGGTTCTCGGTCTGCCGGAGGGCACGCGCATCGAGCGTTACCCGCAGATCCGGGTATGGCCGGAGTTCGAGAAGGCCTCCATCGACACGCTGGCCGGCATCCTGAACGGCTCCATCGAGATCCAGGCCGGCCTCGATGCGCTGAACGAGACGCTGAAGCCGATCCTTGCGCAGGAAAACGCAAACTGAACTTGTGTGAACGAATAGCGGGCGCGGCCTGGCCGCGCCCTTTCAGCTGCGAGGCCAGATGTCACCGGCCACGGGTAAACTCAAATCCGGAAGCATCGAAAGCGCCAATGCGAGGCTCGCGCAGAGCCTGGTGTTGCCCACCTGGGTTCTGATCATCGCCGTCTTCGCACTGCCCATTCTGGGCGCCATCTACCTCTCCTTCCGCAACGAGACGCTGGGGGGCTTCGTCGCCGCCCGGTTCGTCGCGTTCGACAACTATGTCCAGGCTTTCAGCGATCCGCGGTTTTGGGAGTCGATCTGGGTCACCATCATCCTGGTCGTGCTCGCCATCGCCGTGCAAATTCCCCTTGGTATCGGCCTCGCCGTTCTGCTTCACCGGAACCTTGCCGGAACCCAGCTGTTCCGCACCATCCTCATCATCCCGATGCTGCTGACGCCGGTCGCCGTAGGGCTCATGTGGCGCTTCATGTTCGATGCGGACCTGGGCGTCATCAACTGGGCGCTCGCGCAGATCCACATCAATGGTCCCAACTGGCTTGGCTGGCGGTGGCCGGCGATCATGGCCGTCACCATCGTCGACAGCTGGCAGTCCGTACCCTTCGTGATGCTGATCACCCTTGCGGGCCTCGCAGGCTTGCCGAGGGGCCCGCGCGAGGCAGCAGCGATCGACGGCGCGCGGCCTGCGCAGATCTTCTTTCACGTGACACTGCCGTCGCTCCTTCCCGTCATTCTGGTGATCGCGATGATCCGCATTATCGACTGCCTGAAGATGTTCGACCTCATCTTCATCCTGACCGGAAAGGGCGGTCCCGGCACGGCCACCCAGACCCTGGGCATGCTCACCTACAACACCGGCTTCATCTTCTTCCAGATCTCGCGTGCGGCCGCGCTCGGCGTGCTGATGGTCATTCTCATTGCGCCCATTTATGTCATGTGGCGCCGCGCCGCGGAGTACGCCCGATGAGGAACGCCATGCGCCGCAAGCTGGGCAGCGGGCTGAGCTACCTCGTGCTTTTCATTGCCTCCTTCATAGCGCTCTTTCCGGTCTTCTGGACGGTGTCCACGTCGATCAAGCAGCGCAGCGACACCTTCGTCTTTCCGCCAAAGTTCTTCAGATTCGAACCGACCCTCAAGAACTACATTGCGATCTTCGAGGCGCGCGGCTTCTGGCAGACCTGCATCAACACCATCGTCATCACCCTCGCATCTACCATTCTGTGCGTCTTCGTCTCGACCCTCGCGGCCTATGCGCTGGCGCGTTCTCCGCGGTTTGCGGGCAGGGGACCGCTCGAGGCCGGGCTGGTCCTGGTGCGCGCCGTTCCGGCGATCGTCATCATGGTTCCGCTGTTCCAGATCATCTCTCAGCTCGGTCTCTACGACAATCACCTGATGCTGATCGTCATGTATGCGGCGATCAACATACCCTTCGCGGTCTGGCTGATGATCTCCTTCGTCGAGCAGATCCCGGTCGCGCTCGAGCAGAGTGCCGCGGTTGATGGTGCGCGCCGCTGGCAAATCCTCGTTTATGTGGTGCTGCCGCTGATCCTGCCCGGCATGGCGGCCACCACGATCTTCGTGGCGCTGCTGACCTGGAACGAGTTCCTCATTCCGGTGATGCTGGCCGGCAATGACGCCAAGACCTTGCCAGTATTCATTTCGGGCTTCATATCCACGCGCAATCTCGACTGGGGCCCGAGGGCTGCCGCGTCGGCTATTGCGAGCATTCCCATCACCATCCGCACCGTGCTGGCGCAGCGCGCGCTGGTGTCGGGCCTGTCTTCGGGCGCGATCAAGGGATGACGGGGCGGTGACGATGGACGAAGAGATCGGCGCCGTCACCGGCCAATGCATAGTCACAGACGGCGGGCTGGCTGCCGCCTACCGAAAGGACTGACCGATGTGTAATGACTGTCTCGACTATGGGTTCCCGACCGTGATGGGACGCGGCCTCTTCGGTGAGTTCAGGAATTTCGTCAATCCTCCCTTTCTGATCGTCACGATGCCGGACCTCTGGCCGATGTTCAGGCATGAATTCGACGGTGCCGACTATCGCCTCTATCTCGCAAGCTCCATCGAGCAGGCTGACCTTGAACGCGACGCGGCGGGGCTGACCGATGTCCGTGCCATCATCGGGCTGGGCGGCGGACAGGCGCTCGACGTCGCGAAATATTTTTCCTGGCGGAGGAGCCTCCCCCTTTTCCAGGCACCTACCGCGCTTTCGGTGAACGCCGTCTACTCGCACCGTTCCGGCGTGCGGGAGAACGGAAAGGTCATCTACCGCGGATATGCCGTGCCCGAATGCGTCTTCATCGACTATGACGTACTCAGGGCCGCGCCGCGCCATCTGAACTGGTCCGGCATTGGCGATATCCTGTGTTTCCATACTGGCGTTCTGGACTGGGCCTATGCACGCGACAGCGGCAAGCTCGAGTCGAAGTGGCCGTATGACGAGTCGCTGGCGCAGCAATCGCTCTCGAAGGTTCGGGCGATCCTCTCCAACATCGACGGTATCCGCAAGATGACTGACGCGGGCATCGACGCGCTGGTCGATGGCCTGAAATGGGGCACCTCGTTCCAGGGGTCCGGTTGGTGCCCGCGCCACATCGAAGGTACCGACCACTTCGTATTCTATACGCTGGAGAGGCAGACCGGAAAAAAGTTCCTCCATGGCCAGCCCGTGGGACTCGGCATCATCGTCGGCTCGATGCTCCACGAGAACGGAGCGGAAGAGATGATGAACGCGATCTCAGGCATCGGGCTTGATGTGCGCCCGGAGGCCATGGGCCTCTCCTGGAAAGAAGCCGAGGAGGGATTGACCGGCATGCGCCGCTACATCAGTTCGCTGCCATTGTGGCACTCCCTGGCGCATGACGTTGCCATCACGCCGGGGTTTATCGCCGATCTCAAGCGTACCCTCGATCGCGCATACGCTTACAGAACGTGAGGTCTGATGAAGGGCAAGACTGGCAGTGACCGAGCGGGCGATACGCGGGGGAGCCGGAGACCGCACTCATCGTCTGAGATCAATTCGGCGCTGATGCAGGCAATTCGCGAAGGCCGGTACCGTCCCGGTGCACAGCTTCCCAACGAGAGGCAGCTTGCAGAGCAATTCGGCACGTCGCGCCAGCAGGTTCGCGATGCGTTGCTGATCTTGAGTGAATCAGGGCTCATCTCCCGCAAGGTGGGCTCTGGAACGTGGCTGTCGGAAGACGCGCCACACGTCATCGAGCGGCTCGATGCCGACGTCGACGTGACCATCCCGCATGAGCATTCATTCCTTGAGACGATCGAGGCTCGCCTTATCATGGAGCCGGGGGTTGCCGCACTCGCCGCCCGCAACATCGACGAGGCGCAGGTGGCCGCACTGCGGGCCGCACTCGATGCTGTCCGGGCGCCGGGCAGCTGGCTCGAATTCAAGTGGCGCATTTATCAGTTTTCACGCGCCTACTACGTTGCTTCGCGGAACAGCTTTCTGCTTCGAGCATTCGACATGATCGTGAAGACGCGGGCTGATTACCGCTTTGACGGCCGGCGGGAAGACACGGAGGTCGCGGATATCGTCCGCAGTCACACCCACGCGCAACTCGCGGAGATATTCCGTGCCATTGCGGATGGTGACCAAGCGAGGTCCGAGGCCTTGACGCGAAGCTATCTTCTCGGTGTCGCCGCGGCGTCAGGTTTCGCATGAGGGAAACTGGACCACGGCAGGGGTTGGCATCAAATGCAGTTCGATCCGATCAACCAAGATGGCGTCTTGGTGCTCGGGGGGAGGAGCACGCGCTGACTGCAGCGCCCGCGCCCTTGCGTCAGGTGGCTGCTTCGGCGACGGCTGGAGGTCTGCCGGGCGCCTGGAAATGGACGCTGATTGGGCTTCACGGCAAGACGCGTCCCGCTGCGCCTCTCTGGCGACAAGCTTTCTCCCCCGAGCGAATGCGAGACGATTGCGGAACGCCAGCCTGAAGGCTGAATAAGCAATCAAAGACTGTTTTTTCATTCATAATGGCTTATAGTCTCGACCGGGCCTACGGTCGAAGCACCTTGTCAAAGAAAGAAAGCCATGTCGCGACTTCATCTTCATCCCGAATCTCATCTGGTTTCGCGCATTGGCTGGCTGCGGGCCGCCGTTCTCGGCGCCAATGACGGCATCGTCTCCACCGCCAGCCTGATCGTCGGCGTGGCCGCCGCCTCGGCGACCACCTCCGAAGTGCTGGTCGCGGGGGTTGCCGGCCTGGTGGCCGGCGCCATGTCGATGGCGGCCGGCGAATATGTCTCGGTCAGCTCACAGGCCGATACGGAACAGGCGGATCTGGCGCGCGAGCGGGCCGAGCTTGCCTCGCAGCCAGAATTCGAGCGCGAGGAACTGACGCAGATCTATGTGAAGCGCGGCCTGACGCCCGAACTCGCCCGCCAGGTCGCCCAGCAGCTGATGGCCAAGGACGCGCTCGGAACGCACGCCCGTGACGAACTCGGCATCTCCGAGGTGACGGCGGCGCGCCCCATCCAGGCGGCGCTGGCCTCGGCCGCCACCTTCGCAGTCGGCGCGGCATTGCCCCTGGCGCTGGTGCTCGTCCTGCCGCCTTCAGCCATGGTGATCGGCGTCTCGGCGGCCTCGCTGGTCTTTCTGGCGCTTCTCGGCGCAATCGCGGCGCGCACCGGCGGGGCCGATGTGGTGAAGGCGGCGACGCGCGTCACCTTCTGGGGCGCGCTCGCCATGGCGTTGACCGCGGCGATCGGTGCGCTGTTCGGAACCGTAGTCTAGGAGGATGCGTTCTAACTCTGCGGAAAGTTCTGGTGCCAGTGCCGGGCGATATCGATGCGCCGCGCCAGCCAGACCTTTTCATGCCCCTGCACATAGTCGAGGAACCTGGCGAGGCCGAGGGCGCGGCCCGGCCTGCCCGCCAGGCGGCAGTGCAGTCCGACCGACATCATCTTGGGGCTGCCGCGCCGGCCTTCCTCATAGAGGCAATCGAAGCTGTCCTTCAGATACTGGTAGAAATGCTCGCCGGTGTTGAAGCCCTGCGGCGTGGCGAAGCGCATGTCGTTGGCATCGAGCGTGTAGGGAATGATCAGATGCCGGCCACCGCCGGGCTTCGGCAGGAAATACGGAAGGTCGTCGGCATAATCGTCTGACGAATAGAGAAAGCCGCCCTCTTCCATGACGAGCCTTGTGGTGTTCATCGAGCAGCGGCCGGTGTACCAGCCGAGCGGCCGCTCACCAGTGACCTCGGTGTGGATGCGGATCGCCTCGGCGATCTGGCGGCGGTCCTCCTCGGCCGGCATGTCCTTGTGTTCGACCCATTTGAGGCCGTGGCTGGCGATCTCCCAGCCCGCCTCCTTCATCGCCTCCACCTGACCGGGTGAGCGCATCAGCGCATGTGCGACGCCATAGATGGTGAGCGGCACGCGCCGCCCGGTGAACATGCGCCACAGGCGCCAGAAACCGGCCCTCGCGCCATATTCATAGATCGACTCCATGTTCCAGTGGCGCTGGCCGGGCCACGGCTGCGCGCCCACGATCTCCGAGAGAAAGGCTTCCGACGCGGCATCGCCATGAAGAATGTTGTTCTCGCCGCCTTCTTCATAGTTGAGCACAAACTGCACCGCCACATGGGCACCGCCCGGCCATCTGGGATCAGGGATGGCCCGGCCATAGCCTTTCATGTCACGCGGATAGGACGTCAAGGTCAGCCTCCGGGAAACGAGCGGGTTAATCTACCCTCTTAGCAGACCGGCAGATGGCGCGTGAAGGACTCTGCCCCGCCAAACCCGGCTGCTATGTCTTGAACCGCTCGTCAACCTCCACCTGCAGCGCATTGGCCAGCGCGTTGGTCTGGCTGGCCATGGCGACGACCTGCAGAAGCTCGGCATGCTGGGCAGGCGTCATGCCTTTGGCCCGGGCCGCCGCGGTGTGCGAGTGAACGCAATAGCTGCAGCCGTTGGCGGCAGACACCGCGATATAGATCATTTCCTTGACCAAGGGGTCGAGCGCGCCCGGCGCCATCACCTGCTGCAGGCGTTCCCATGTTGCCTTGAGCTGATCGGGGTCGTGGGCCAGGGCGCGCCAGAAATTATTCACATAGTCGGTGTTGCGCTTGAGCCGGATGTCGTCGAAGACGGCGCGGGCCTCCGGCCCCGCCGTCTCGTCGCTGAGGAGTGTCTGGGTCGCCATCACATGGTCGCGATGATGCGGGCCGGACCGCCTGTTCCGCCGCGGTGCTTGGGCGCGCCGACGAAGACCGTGGCGCCCTTGGCCGGCACAGCATCGAGGTTGTTGACGTTCTCGATGCCATAGCGGCCGCCCGGCAACCAGGAATAGTGAACCGCGAAATCCTTGGAGTTGCCGGGATCGAGCGACAGCGTGTCGACGGCGATGGCGGCGGCGCCGATCTCGGCCAGCAGGTCGGTTGCTTCTTTGGAAAAGCCGGGGAAGGCGAAATTGCCGTCCGGCAGGTTGCGGAAGGACGGATCGCCGACCTTCGCCGCCCAGCCGGAGTTCATTGCCACGCAGGCACCCTTCGGGATCTCGCCGTTGGCTGAAACCCAGCCCTCGACATCTGCCCTGGTGACCATCGCGTGGGGATCGTCCTTGGCCTTGGCCGTGATGTCGATGACGCAGAGCGGGCACACCAGCGTCTCCGGCGCGAGGTCGGCGACCGAGGTGCCGGCTTCGGTGAAATGCAGCGGGGCATCGACATGAGTGCCGGTATGCTCGAAGATGGTGAGCTTGTAGATCGTGTAGCCGTCCTTCTTGTAGCCCACTATCTTCTCGGCGGTGATGCCGGGCTGGCCGCTGAAGGTGGGGAACTTGTCGTCATAGGCGTGGGTGAGGTCGACGACCTTGCCGGAGCTCTGCGCCAGCGTCTGCCTCGCGCTCGTCACGCTGGCCGCCAGCGCGGCCGCCCCCGCCGCGGCGGATTTCGCCAGGAACGAGCGGCGCGAGGCGGCCGATGCCTTCACGCCCTCGATGATGCAGGTATTGCACATGATGGTGATCTCCCTTTTTGCCGGACCGGCGGAGGAAGGCTAGGCCAGCTTTTCCGCCGAGGCAACCGGGAGACTAACGCCGCATGCAGTTGCGGTAGTAGCGGTTATAGAGGTTGGACCACTGGCTGTTGGACCGCAGCAAGCCGAGGCCACCGCCGATCAGCGCGCCGCGGGTGGCGTTGCGCGACACGTTGCGGTTGCGGCCCACCACACTGCCGACGCCGGCGCCGACCGCCGCGGTGCCCGCCGTGGTGCGATAGAAGTTCCGGTCGGCGTAGCGCGTCGCCCGTGACGAGCAACTCCGGCTGCGTTGCGCCTGAGACTGGGAAGCCTCCGCGGCGCTGGTGATGTTGAGGTTCACCGTTTCGTCGGCTGCCGGCGAGAGCACGGCAAGGCCGAACAAGACGGCAGCGATCCTGATCATCTTCATGATATCTACTCCAATTGGTACGAGCGAATTTCCTGGATACGAAAGTCTTGCAGGCGGCTCTCCAAGCCCCGCCGCCGTCACTCCGGGATGACCTTTCCGGCGTCAGCCTCATAAGCGTCGGCGGGCCCGGCCAAGGCGGTTTCCGTCCTGGCCCTGGTGCCCGGCATGATTTCGAAGCGCGGATCGAACTCCACCATGGCGGCGGCCAGCTTGCCGAGGATGCTGAGGTCGCCGGTGGCGGTGGCGGTGCCGTCCTTCAGCTGATCCTCCAGCTGATTCGCGCCCTTCATGGTGAGCTCGAGATCGGCCCGGTTGATGGAGAGGGTCAGGGCGGGTTTCTCCGCCTGAAAGCCCGCGATGTTGGTGAGCGTGGCGTTCTCGAGCTCGACGATGAACTTCTCGCCATTGTCCGGCGTCACCAGATTCATGACGAAGCTCAAGCCCTCGACCTTGCGGCTGTCCATCTTGATGGCGAGGAAGTTCAGGAACAGCTCGGTCGACATGGCGCGGATCACGTCCGGGCTGTTCGAGCTTGCGGCTTCCCCCTGCGGGATTCCCGATCGCAGCTCATAGGCCGCGGCGAGGAAGCTGTTGCGGAGCCCCGGGTTCTCCTGCTGGTAGCCCAATTGCTCGAAGATGTCGGCGAGCAGATCCTTGGCGGCCTCGTTCTGCGGTTCGGCCTGCACCAGCTTGTTGACGATCTCCATGGCCAGCGCATATTTGCCCTCGTTGAAGAGCTCCTGCCCGCGGGCGATGATCTTTGCCGACCCGCCCATCATCTCGACATAGAGCGGGGCTGAGTCCTCGGGCGAGAGCGGAACCAGAGTCGCCGGGTTGCAATCCCAGAAACCGAGGAAGCGCTGGACGACGCCGCGCGCATTGTGCTCCGGCGATCCGTGATAGCCCCGGCAATGCCACTTCTTCAGGATCGAGTCCGGCAGGCGGTAGACATTATGGATCTGGTTGATGGTGACGCCCTGGTTGACGAAGTGCAGCACCTGATTGTTCATGTGGGCATAGAGGTCGCGCTGGTCGCGCAGCACTTCCTGGATGCGGGCATTGCCCCAGCGCGGCCAGTGGTGGGAGGCGAACATGACTTCCGCCTCGAGCCCGAAGCGGTAGAGCGCCTCGGCGATGTATTTCGACCAGCGCAGCGGATCGCGCACCTGGGCGCCGCGCAGCGTGTAGATGTTGTGCAGCGTCGCCGTGACGTTCTCGGCCATCCACAGGGCCTTCATGTCCGGGAAATAAGTATTCATCTCGCGCGGGGCTTCGGTGTTGGGCGTGTTCTGGAAGATCATCCGCACACCGTCGACCTCGAACTCCTCGATCGGCTCCGACACCAGCCGGTTCGGCGCGATGAGGCCCGCTGCGCCGGCCGAGATCTTGTGGCCCAGGCCCTGGGTCACGAAACCATGCGGCGACACCGGCAGCAGCAGGCCGTACTGGTAGAACAGGCGGCGGTTCATGGCGTTGCCGGCGAAGACATTCTCGGAAATGGTGAAGTCCATGAAATCGACGGGCGCGATGATCTGCACCTTGCCCGACGCCACGTCCTCGTCCCTGATGCCGAGGCCGCGCACGCCGCCCCAGTGATCGCCGTGGGTATGGGAATAGATCACCGCGGTGATCGGCAGGCCGCCGCCCACCTTCTCCTGGAACAGCTTCAGCGCGGCCCGCACCACTTCGGCCGTGACCAGCGGATCGAACACGATCCAGCCGGTCTTGCCGCGCACGAAGGTGATGTCGGAGAGGTCGAAGCCGCGCACCTGATAGATGCCGGGGATGACTTCATAGAGGCCGTAATTGTTGTTGAGCCTGGCGATGCGGAGCATCGAGGGGTGGATGCTGTCGAACTCGCGGTCCTCGTCGAGGAACTGGAAGCGCTCCATGTCCCAGGCGACGTGGCCGCCATCGGCCATGATCTTGAGATCGGGCATGGGGGCGATGAAGCCCTTCTTCTGTTCCTCGAAGTCCCGCTCGTCGGCGAACGGCAGATTGGCGGCCGATGTCTTGAGGGCCTCGATCGTGAAGGGCGAGGGCGCCTTGCCCTTGGGGTGGAAGTGGGTTGCGAGAGGTGCCGGGGCTTCCTGCGCCAGAGCCTGGCCTTCATCGAACAGGGCGCTGCCGCCGATGGCAAAGGCGGCGCCGGTGGCCGGGATCGAGGCCAGCAAATCTCGTCTGGTTGTCATCGGGGTTCTCCATGAGGATTCATTCGGTTGGCGCGACGTTGAGCATTCTTCCGGATCGGAGATTGTACAGGCAGCGCCAATTGCCGGAACTCTGCTGGCCAGCCACCCGCCTGTCAATTGCAATCAGTCTGGCCCGCAATCTTGTCATGAGCGTGAGTGACACATCCGTAACAATTAAGCTCTTTGGAATGCCACCGCGTGTTGAGATTTCTGAATGCACCCTGTTCCCACCACCCGACATTTTTCCGCCACGATCTTGCGCTAGGAAAAAAAACATGTTATGGACGTTCGATGCTGGAGAGACCCCGATGATCCGTTTCACCGCCTTGCTTGTTCTTCTCGCGTTCGCCGCCGCCCCGGCCATGGCGAACGGCACCGGCCCGTTCCGCGCCCAGGGCAATGAGCCGTTCTGGTCGCTGATCATGTCGGATGGAACCGTCGCCTTCAAGCCGCTGGACGGCGCGCCGGTCACCATCAATTCCATAGCTCCTCCCCGGATCGAGGGCGATACGGAAACCTACGAGGCCATGGCCGGCGGAAGCCCGTTCATACTGACCATTGCCGGCAAGATCTGCACCGACACGATGAGCGGCATGCCATTTCCGAAGACCGTGACGGTGGCGCATGGCGGCAAGACCGTGAACGGCTGCGGCGGCGAACCGGCCTCGCTGCTGCGGCGCGACTGGCAGATCACCGAGCTTGCCGGCAAGCCGGTTGCGGCCGGTTCATCGCCAACCGGGGCGTTCGGCGACGATGGCAAGCTCAGCGGCATGGGCTCCTGCAACCGGTTCTTCGGCGACTACAGCCTGAGTGGCGAAGGACTGACGGCGGGTCCGCTCGGGTCGACCAAGATGGCCTGCGAGGACGTGCTGACGAAGCAGGAATTCGATGTCCTGACGATCATCGAAGGCCTCACCGGATTTGGCGTCACGGATGACGGCATGCTGACCTTGCGCGCGAAGGACGGCCGCACGCTGACCGCCAGGCCTGCCGCATGAGGACCCTCGCCGTCACCTGATGCAAAGGGATCAGATGCCGGAACAATGTCGCAACGGGCGGCCCTGAAGAGCGGTCGAGGGCCGTTGTGGCTCAGCCCTTGTTCTTCACGCCGTAGACGAAGGTCTTGGAGACTTCGAGTTCCGCGGCCACCGCCGCCGCGGGCTTTCCGGCCTTCACCGCCTTGACGGCGGCCTTGCGCGTCTTCGCGGCGGCCGCCGAGCTGCGGCGCGCCAGCTTGCGCGGCGCCTTCCTGGCTGCCGCCCGGGGCTTCTTGGGGGCTGATTTGACGACGATTGCCTTCTTGGTCTTGCGGCTCTTGGTCGGTTTCTTCGCGACGGCCTTGGTCTTGGGTCTTCTTGCCATTGAACTTGCCATTTCCTGGAGTGAGAGATGCAGCGGCCGGATGACCGCCGTTCACGCGACGACTGACAGGGTGATTCACGCTGCTCGTGAGAATTGCAAGCGAAAGCCGTGAAAGTCAACCGATCGGCGGGCGCAACAGCGTTTCCGGGTGGAGGACGAATTCCCCGGCATCTGGGGCGCGGCGCTGATCGACGTGGCGGGCGGCGAGGAACAGCGTTAGGGCGACACCCTCACACCGCTCTCGCGTGGCGGTTGGGAATGGACTCGAAATGCCGGTCGAAGGCCGCCGCCACGTTACGAAGGAACAGGTGGTGCCTCGCCGGTACCCTCACGCGGTTTCCCTCCAGCGCCGCGATGCCGGCGGCCATCAGCGGTTCCAGCCGGCCGGGCAGATCGGCGAACACCTCCGCCGGAAAACCGTGGCGGGCGGCAATGGCCCATGGATCAACGCTCAGATCGCACATCAGCCGCTCGATCACCTCGGCGCGCATGCGGTCTTCCGGCGTCGTCGCCACGCCGCGCACCACCGGGCTTTCGCCGCGCTCGATGCGCTGCGACCATTCCAGCGTGTCGCGCGCCGATTGCACAAAGCCCTGGCTGCACTCGCCGATCGCCGAAGCGCCGAAGGCGAGAAGCGCATCGGAGACGTCAGTGGTATAGCCCTGAAAATTGCGGCGCATGGTTCCGCCCCGCGCCGCTTTGGTGAGTTCATCCTGTTCCAGCGCGAAATGGTCGAGCCCGATCGAGGCATAGCCCTGCGCATTGAGCTCGGCCTCGATCATGTTCGCCTGCGCATAGCGGGCGTGAACGCCGGGAAGCTCGGCCTCGTCGATCATCCGCTGGTGCTTCTTGAACCACGGCACATGGGCATAGCCGAACACCGAGATGCGGTCGGGCCTGAGCCCCGCCGCCTGCCGGGCGGTGCGGGCCACGCTCTCCACCCTCTGGCCGGGAAGGCCGTACATCAGGTCGAAATTGACCGACGCGAAGCCGGCCTCGCGGAGATAATCATTGGCGGCGGCGACCAGCCCGTAGGTCTGCAGCCGGTTGATCTTCATCTGCACCGGCGTGGCGAAATCCTGAACACCGAAGCTGATGCGGTTGAAACCCATGCGGGCCAGCACCCTGGCGCGCTCGCGCGTCAGCGTGCGCGGATCGGATTCAAGCGCCACTTCGCTGCCGGGCGCCAGACCGAAGCCGGTGTCGACCGCTTCGAGGATTTCACCGATGTGGAAATCGTCGAGATAGGTGGGCGTGCCGCCGCCGAAATGCAGATGCGTGACGCGGCCTTTGCGCCCTTCGAAAATCGCGGCCGACCGCATGATGTCGCGCACCAGATGGCCCACATAACGGGTTGCCCGCTCATAGCTGTTCGGCACCGTGGTGTGGCAGCCGCAATACCAGCAGAGCTGCCGGCAGAACGGGATGTGAACATAAACCGAAAGCGTTGCCTCGGGCGGCAGGGCGGCCAGCCACTGGTCGGCGGTTTCACCCGGAAAGCCGGCCTCGAACTGCACCGCCGTCGGATAGCTCGTGTAGCGCGGCACGTCCTGGGTGGCGAAGGGAATGAGCTGAGCGTCCATGGCGGTGAAGACTAGCGCCCCGGACAAGGCGCTCCTTGACCTCGATCAATAGAGGCCGGTCTTGTAATCGCCTTCGACGTCCTTGTCGGCCTCTGCCGCTTCCGCTTCATCCACGCCCGTTTCGCAGGTCTGGGCCATGATGATGCGGGCGATCGAGGGCAGCTGTGCGCGGTCCTGGCGGTAGTCGGGCTGCCACAGCTTCGAGCGCTTCAGCGCCTTGGCGCAGTGCAGGAACACTTCCTCGACAGCAATCAGGATGCCCACCTTCGGGGTCTTGCCGTTGACCGCGCAGTGCCGCAGCAGCGCCGCATCGTCGGTGATCCGCGCCTTGCCGTTCAGCCGCAGCGTATCCTCGAAGCCGGGAATGAAGAACAGGCAGCCGACATTGGGGTTGGCGACGATGTTCGCCATGGTGTCGAGGCGGTTGTTGCCCGGCCGGTCGGGAATCAGGATGGTGTGATCGTCCACCACATGGACGAAGCCCGGCGGATCGCCGCGGGGGCTGAGATCGGCCTTGCCCGCGCCATCCGCCGTCGAAATCACGAGGAAGGGCGACATGGCGATGAACTGCCGCGAATAGACGTCAAGCCCCGGGCGGGTCTTGGCGATGGCCAGCGGGTGGACGTCGCCGAACCGCGCCCGCAGATCGTCTTCGCTGGCGATGC
Source organism: Aestuariivirga sp. (assembly GCA_036826695.1). Classification (GTDB taxonomy): domain Bacteria; phylum Pseudomonadota; class Alphaproteobacteria; order Rhizobiales; family Aestuariivirgaceae; genus Aestuariivirga. Next base: position 1,024 of record DAISVW010000009.1, on the reverse strand, counting down.
TCACGCCGCCCTCGCGTTTTCCGTCCTGGCCCAGGCCTCCATCCGGTCGAGGCCCTTCTCGAAGAGGTCGAACATCTCGTGGATCTCGTCGGTGGTGATGATCAGCGGCGGGCAGAGCGCCACCGAATCCTGGATGTTGCGCACGATCAGGCCCAGTTCCTGCATGGCGTTGACGGTGCTGGCCCCCACCATCTTCTTGGGGTCGAAGGGCCGCTTGGTCGCCTTGTCGGCGACGAGTTCCACGGCGCCGATGAGGCCGACGCCGCGCGCCTCGCCCACCAGCGGATGCCCGGCCAGCTTCCTGAGCCGCGTCTGGAACACCGGGCTCATCTTCGCCGCGTGCTGCATGATCTTGTCGCGCTCATAGATTTCGATGGTCTTGAGCGAGATGGCGCAGCCCACGGGGTGCGCCGTGTAGGTAAAGCCGTGCCCGAAGGTGCCGAGCTTGCGGCTCTCGTCCAGCATGGCCTGGTAGAGGTCTTCCTCGATGGTCAGCGCCGAGAGCGGGAAATAGGCCGAGGTGATGGCCTTGGCCATCGAGATCGAGTGCGGCTTCATGCCCATGGTGGTGGAGCCGAACCAGTTGCCGGTGCGCCCGAAACCGCAGATCACCTCGTCGGCGATGAAGCGGATATCGTAACGCGCAAGAATGGCGTTGACCTTCTCCCAATAGCCTTTCGGCGGCATCAGCACGCCGCCGGCCCCCATCACAGGCTCGCCGATGAAGGCGGCGACGGTGTCAGGCCCTTCCCTGAGAATGAGCTCCTCGAGATCGTCGGCCATGCGCTGGGAGAAGTCTTCCTCGGTCTCGCCGTCCTGGCCGAAGCGATAGTAGTGCGGGCAGGAGGTGTGCAGCACATTGGCGATCGGCAGCTCAAAGTCATTGTGAACCCAGGGAAGCCCGGTGAGCGAGGCCGAGGCGATCGTGACGCCGTGATAGGCGCGCACCCGGCTGATGATCTTCTTCTTGTCGCGCTTGCCGCGGGCATTGTTGTAATACCAGCTGAGCTTGATCTGCATGTCG
>DAISVW010000008.1:0-21044 GCA_036826695.1 Aestuariivirga sp. | reverse complement strand
CGCGTTTTTGCCTCCCGCCTTGCTGCGATTTTTCGGCCCCCCTGATGATGGCCGACGCCCGCGAAAATGAAATTGGCGCGGAAATCCGGGCCGGGGGCTCGCAGGGCGCGGGAAGCCCGGCGCGGCGGCTGGGGGCGCGGGGCGCGCTTGCCCTGGTGCTGTTCTCGTCGATTGCCGGGCAGCTCGTCGGCCGCGCCCTGGCCCATGGCTGGTATCCTTGGGAGTGCTGCTCGGATCGGGATTGCTACGCCGTGCCGGAAGAGCGCGTGCGCGTGGTGCCGGGCGGCTGGATGCTCGACGGCTTCTTCGTCGGATATGGCGAGGCGCGTCCCTCGCCCGATGGTCTCTTCCACATCTGCCGCACCCAGGACGGCAAGGGTGATCTGATCCGGCCCACCCAGAAGCCGGCATGCGCCTGGGCGCCGGTGCAGGGAAGCTGACATGATCTCCTTCGGCTCCCTCGATGATCGTCTCAAGGGCTACACGGAAGGCGCGGCCTTGCTGCAATCGGCCGGGCCGGTGTCAGACCGGTTCATCCAGTCGCTCGGCGCGCGCGATCTTCTGAATGGCCCGGTCGGCTCGGGGAAAACCACGGCCTGCATCAAGCGCGCGCTGCTCGCCGCCGTGCGCACCCCGCCGATGATCGGCGAGCGCGATCCGCAGGGCCGGCCCGTGCGGCGCTATCGCTTGAGCCTGTGGCGTGAAACCTATGCGCAGCTCTGGGGCACCACCATCAAGAGCTGGCAGAAGGTGCTGAACCCGGACAAGGGCATCGGCGAATGGCAGGGCGCTTCCCCGCGCGCGGCCGTGCATCGCATCACCTTCGAGGATGGCTTCGGCCCGATCCTTTTCGAGGCGATGTTCTTCGCCTTCGGTGATGATGCCGATCCCGATGATCTCGGCGGCACCGAATACACCGATGCCTATTGCAACGAGCAGGATAAGCTCCGCGAGGCGCTCTACATCAACCTCGCGCGCTCGGTCGGCCGCTACCCGAACCGGGGAGAGATCGGCCTGCCGGATGACGAGCGCATCGTGCATGGCCGCATCTTTGGCGATTGCAACGCGCCCGCGCCGGATACGTGGGTGTATCGCGACTGGTGGAGCCCCAGGAAACCGCCCGGCTATCAGCTGTTCCGCCAGCCCGGCGGCTTTCATGCCGAGGCCGAAAACCTGAAAGCCGTGGGGCGCGGCTATTACAAGCAGCAGCGCGAGGCCAATGCGCATCGCCCGTGGTGGATCCGCGTCAAGCTCGACAACGAGCCCGGCTTCAACCAGGAGGCCGCGATTGTCTATCCCGATTACGTGGACAGCGAAATGTCGAGCGAAGAGCCGCTTCGCGTCTTCCCCGAAATCCCCGTCATCATCGGCGTGGATGGCGGCGCCACCCCGGCCGCCGGCGTGGTGCAGGGCATGCCGAACGGGCAGATCCGCACGCTGGCGGAAGTCGCGCTCGAGCGCGGCGACGAGATCACGCTCGGCACGCATCTGCTCGCCATCATGGCGCAGCCGCGCTTCAAGGGTTGCGAATTCTACCTCACGGGGGATGAAGCCACCTTCGCCGGGGATGACCTGCCGAACGGCTCATGGATCGGCCGGCGCGGCAAGATCCTCGGCCTGAAGCCCAACCGCCCCAGCCTCGGCAATCACGATACCGAGGGCCGTCACTTCGCGCTTCGCGATGCCATGAAGCGCCGCGTCGGCAATAACGAGCCCGGCTTCCTCATCGATGCGCAGAATTGCCCCACCATCCGGCGCGGGCTGAACGGCACGTTCAAATACCACGTGACCAAGTTCGGCGAGCGCGGCTCGATCGTGAAGAACCTCGACAGCCATGTCTGCGAGGCCACCGAATATGCCGCCGGCGAGCTGGGCCAGAGCCATGCCCGCAAGCGCCGCAACGATCGCCTCGCCGAACGCGCGCAGAAGCGCGCCGAAGCCGGCCGCAACCCTTCGCCCCGCTACAACCCCATCACCCGCAAGCGAGCTTAGGAGGCTCCCATGTCCATCTTCAAACGCTGGTTCGGCACATCGGGCAAGGAAAAACAGGCGGCGGAAATCGCCCGCCGCGAGGCGGAACGCGCCCGCCGCATCCAGGAGGCCGCGCTCACCAACCCGGTTGACAGCGAAACCTCGCGCTCGGCCGCCGAGCGTCGGCTTCGTCGCATCGGCGCCATGCGCGGCGTCAGCGGCGCGCGCACCGGCATGGGCGGCACCGCCGCCACCCAGCAGAAGACGCTGCTCGGCGCCTGATCTTCACACCCTTACCGATGGAGGCGGAGCATGGACCGCACATGGCTGATTGATCGCCACAACGAGCTGAAAACGCTCCGCCAGCCCGAGGAACGCCTCTGGAAGCAGATTGCCGAGCTGCTTCGCCCGGATGACCAGGATTTCCAGGGCAAGACGTCGAACAACTCGGCGATGGACGAAATTCTTGACAGCACGCCGCTCTACGCGCTGGAGGATTTCACCGGCGGCATGTTCGGCCAGCTCACCAACCCGGCCAATGACTGGTTCGGGCTCGGCATCGCCGACGAGGAGCTGATGCTCTACCAGCCGGTGAAGCAATGGTTCTGGACCGTGAAGCAGCGCATCCGCGCCACGCTCGGCCCCACCATGTCCAGCTTCTACACCGAGGTTCCGAGCTGGTTTGCCGATACCGGCGCCTTCGGCATCGGCACGCTCTACAGCGAGGAAGAAATCGGCCGCGGCAGCTTCCTCGATCGCGCCATTCCCCTGCGCGAGCTCTACATCGACACCGACGCGGCCGGGCGCATCAGCGCGGTGCATCGGGAATTCACCTTGCGCGGCCGCCAGGTGCTGCAGCAATTTCCGGGCACCCTGAACGTCAAGGAAGATCGCGAATACACGATCATCCATGCCGTGATGGAAAACCCGGATGTGAAGCCCGGCCGCATCGGTCCGGCCGGCATGGCCTGGGCCTCGGCCTATCTCTCGCCCGATCTCGTCCAGCTCGATCGGCGCGGCGGCTACAACGAAAACCCCTATCACAGCATCGCCTGGTCGCGCCGCTCCGGCCGCGTCTATCCGCGCGGGCCGGGCCATATCGCCCGGCCGGACATGCGCACCCTGCAGGAAATGGAAAAGAATGACCTGATCGCCGATCAGTTCGCGGCCGACCCGATGAAACTGGTGCATGGCGAAGCCGATTTCACCCCGGCCGACATGGTGCCCGGAGCCCTGCTCATGGGCGGCATGAGCGACCAGGGCAAGCGTCTGGTGGAAGCCTTCACGCCCAACGGGCAAATCCGCGATCGCGGCCAGCACAAGCAGGAAAAGCGCGCGGCCATCAAGGAGGCGTTCTATTTCTCGGTCATGCAACTCATCAACCGGCCGCAGATGACGGCCACCGAGTTCACCGGTTTTCAGGAGGAAACACTCCGCCGCCTCGCCCCGAACCTCGAGCGCATCCAGCAGGGCGGGCTCACCCCTTTCATCCTGCGGCGCTTCCGCATCCTGCAACGGGCCGGCGCCCTGCCGCCGCCCCCGCCGGAACTCGACGGTCAGATGCTCGATGTCGCCTATCTCTCGCCGCTCGCCAAGGTGCAGCAGATGCAGCAGGCGCGCGCGGCCGATCAGCTTTTCGGGCGCGTCATGCAGGCCGCCCAGGTCGATCCGGAAGTCGTGGATACCTTCGATATCGACCAGTATATCGCGGTCACCCATCAGGCGAGCGTCGCGCCGCCCTCGCTCCTGCGCTCGCCCGAAGCCATCGCCCAGCGCCGGCAGCTCCGCGCCCAGGCACAGGCGCAGCAGACCGCGCTCGACCAGGCCAAGCAGCAGGTTGAAATCGCCGCAACCGGCGCGCATGCCGCGCAGGCCCAGACATTGGCCAAGGGACGGCCGGCATGAGCGGCCTGACCTATTACGCCCAGTGGTTTGCCGCGCTGTTCCGCAGCCGCCGCACGCATGAGCTCGCCGCCCAGTATCGGTCCATTGGCGAGAAGAAACTGCTGCTCGCCGACATTCTCAGCCGGGCCGGCGTGTTCGATACCTCGCCCCGGCCGGGCACCCCGCAACGACTCGCCTTCCACGAGGGCCGCCGCCGCCTGGCGCTCGAGATCCTGCACCTCGCCCATGCCGACGCCATGGAGATCGAGGCCTTCCTGAAAACCGCCATCCGCACCCAAGCCGAAAAGGAGCCTCGCCATGGCTGATGAACCGAACACCCCGCCCGCCGGTGGCAACAATCCGCCCGCAGGAGGCACGCCTCCGGCCGCTGGCACCCCGCCCGCCGGTGCCGGAGCCGGCGCCGCCGGCAGCACCGCGCCGCCAGCCAGCGATGCGCCGTGGTTTTCCAGGGCCGATTATGGCCTCGACGCCGACATGCAATCGTATTTTGCCACCAAGACCTACAGCAGCCCGGCCGAAGCCTTGAAGGCCTTTCGCACCTTCGAGACGCTGGCGCGCGATCGCAATGCCATGGTTGCCCCCGATCCGGCCCGGCTTGGCGAATGGGACGGCTGGCAGAAACTCGGCTGGGAACCCGATGCCGGCAAGTATGGCGAAAGCGTGCCGGTTTTCGACAAGTTCAAGGGCGATCCGGATTACGAGCCGTTCCATGCGGACATGGTGAAGGCCGCGCATGAGCTGAAAATGCCCCTTCCCCAGGCCAAGGCATTGACCGAGACGATCGGCAGGCTCTTCCAGGCGCGCAACGAGGCGCTGGACGCCGCGACCGCGCGCGAGAGCGAGGCGCTCGACCGGCAGCTCCGCACCCAGTGGGGCAAGGATTACGACGCGAATGTCGAGCTCGGCCGGCGAGCGGCAACGGCGTTCGGGCTCGACGGCCCGGATATGGGCGAGCTTGAGGCCATCATGGGCACGCCGAAATTCGTGCAGGCCTTCTACAAGCTCGGCAAGGCCATGGGCGAGGATACCCTTGTGACCGTCTCCACCCCGGCCGGCGGCAATGTCCGCTCGCCGGAAGCCGCGCGCGCCGAGCGCCAGCGCCTGAAAGCCGACAAGGATTTTCTCGCTTCCCTCGATGACGCCCGGCATCCCACCCACAGGGCCAACAAGGACCGCTGGAGCCGCCTGCTCGAGATCGAAGCCGGCGGCTGCTCTCTCCACCCCGCGCCAATCGAAAGGAAAGACGATGGCCAAGACCAGAAAAACGCCCAATGACGAGGCCCAACGCCTCGCGGCCGAGCAGGCCGCAACCGCTCAGCAGCTTGACCCTGCCAATATTGGCCCGGAGCCGGACGCTGAGCCGGAGCCGGCTGCCAATCCGTTGCCCATCGACAATCGCAGCCCGGCCGAGATCCTCGCAAATCCGGGCCGCGCGCTGACCTATGGGGAAATCCTCGATCTCGAGGCGCGCGTGAAAGACGCCGCAGCTTGACAATCCGGGGCAAATCAGCCAGCCCTTGAAGCATCGGGAGGAGGCGCCGTCCCTGGATGGTCCGCGCCTCTTCTGTCCGCTCCCCGGCGCTCCCGACCGGGCCCGACTAGGATGCCGCCGAACACGGCCGCCGACTGCAGGCGTTAAACGATAGGCGGGCCCGCCATTCTGCACGGTTCGATCCCGTGCGTCTGAGCCGCTCCCCGGCCGAAACTGAACCCCAATCGTTCACTTTCGATGCCGGAGACATCCCATGGCTTTCGAGGCAATTACGGCGGCCCATCGGCTCGCCTACAAGGAAAACGTGCAGCTCGCGGTGCAGCAGAAGCGCTCGCGGTTCGAGAACTACTTCACCTATCAGGGCAATCTCACGGGCCGCCAGATGCGCGTGCTCGAGCTGATCGGCACCACCGAGGCGCGTGTCGATGCCGAGCGCGGCGGCGATACCCCGCATATCGAGCCCCGCATCGAGGATGTGTGGCTGCGCCCGCGCCGGCTCGACTGGGGCCGTCTGATCGAGAAGGAAGACACGATCAAGGCCGCGATCGATTACAGCTCGATCAGCGTGCAGGACGGCGCCGCAGCCATCGCGCGCGGCCGCGATCGCATCATGGCGGCGGCCTTCTTCGGTCCGCGCATCGTCGGGCAGGACGGCAGCCAGGCGCCGGAAGCCTACAACAACCCGGGCGGCAACGTCCCCGTGAACTATGTCAAGACGGGCACCGCCGTGAACTCGGGCCTCACCATCCCGAAGCTGATCCGCGGCCTCTCCATCCTGTCCGGCAACGAGGTTGATCTCGAACAGGACAAGGCGTGCTGCGCGGTGACCAACATCCAGATGGAAGACCTCTACAACAGCCTGCAATTCACCTCGAAGGATTTCCGCGATCAGGCGGTGTTCGACGACAAGGAGCGCACGGTGCTCTCCTTCATGGGCATCGACTTCATCCGCTGGCAGGGCCTGCCCACGGTCACCAACCAGCCGACGCAGCGGCGCATCCCGCTCTGGACCAAGAGCGGCATGCATTACGGGCCGTTCTCCGATCTCGAAACCCAGATCGAGCGCAACCCCAACAAGAACTATCGCCTGCATCCCTACATGGAAATCTGGTGCGGCGCGACGCGCTCGGAAGATGCCAAGGTCGTCGAGATCATCTGCTCCGAAGTCTGATCGGGCCTCTGCCCTGCAGCACCGGGCTCCGGCCCGGTGCCGTTCCCCTTCCCTCATCCTCAGGAGGCTTTCATGCCCGATATGTTCGGCCAGGGTTATCCCAACCCCACCACGGCCATCCTCGTGCCGCGCGCCATCTTCCGCAACCAGTCGTCGCGCTCCACGGTTGGCCTGTTCCAGCTCTCCAACGCGAACGTGGTCAACGACACGCTCTTCATCTCGAAAGTGCCGTCGAACGCGATCATCAAGCCGTCCTCGACCATCATTCACGATGCGCTCGGCGCCGGCGTCACCATGAATGTCGGCTTCGCCGAAACGCCGGTCGGCGCGCGCACGGCGCTCGGCAGCGCGCTGGCCGTCGCTACCGCCGGCACCACGGCCGGCATGGCTGCGGTCACCACGGCCAATCTGCTGAACCGCGTCTGGCAGCTTGCCGGCCTCGCCGCCGATCCCGGCCGCGAGATCGACCTGGTGGCCACCATCACCGGCGCCACCGTCGCCGGCACGCCGCGCATCTATTTCTCGTTCGATTTCGTCGACGAGCGCTGACCATGACACTGGCCCGCGCGGCATCCGAGGTCGAGGTCGCCAACGGCGCTCTCGCCCATATCGGCGAGGGGCGCATCACGTCGCTCGACGAGACCAGGCGCACCGCCGCGCGGATCATCAAGACGCATTTCGGCAGCGTGCGCGACACGCTGCTGCGCCGCCACGACTGGAACTTCGCCAGGCGCTGGGCAACGCTCGCACAGGATCCGGCCGCCCCGGCCGGCACCTTCGCCTTCATGTATCCGCTTCCCGGTGATTGCCTCCGCGTCCGCATTGTCCAAGGGGCGAGCGAGGACGATTGGTGCGTGGAAAACGGCAGCACCGCCGCAGCGGATGGGGAGACGGGCCTCACGTCGATGCTTTCGACCGGGCTCGTCTCCCCGCGCATCGGCTACACGGCCATGATCGGCAATCCTGCCCTCTGGGACGCCACCTTCCTCGAGGCGTTCGAATTCGCGCTGGCCGCCAAGATCGCCCCGCAGCTCGGCCGCGACGACGCGCTCGCCGACAGCATGCGGGCCAATGCCGAAGCCGTCATCATGCGCGCCCGCAAGGCCGATGCACGCGAGGCTGCACCAAGCCGCGTGCCGCGCGAGGTAACCTATATCGGCATCAGGAGAGCCTGATGGGATTGAAGCAGCGGGTCGCGCGCGTTTCCGGCGCCCAGGGCGAACTCAGCCCCCTGCTGCGCGCCCGCGTGAATGATCTCGCCAAGGCCGGCGCGGCCGATGCCCGGCTCGAAAACCTCACGCCGCTGCCCGAAGGCGCCCGCACGCGCACGCCCGGCACACGCTTCATCGCGCCCTGGAAGGACGAGACGCGGCCGGCGCGGCTGATGGATTTCGAGGTCTCGCTGGGCGACAGCTACATGCTCGCCTTCAATGGCGGCGTGATGCGCGGCTTCCGCAACCAGGCTCCCATTCTCTACATCGCCGGCACGGCGCCTTACGAGCTGGCGCATCCCTTCCCCGACAACCAGCTCGACGCGCTTTTCAAGGCGCAGGTCAAGGGCACGATGTTCATCGCCGGCGGCGGTCGCCCGCGCGTGCTGGTGCGCAACCTGGACAATGACTGGTCGCTCACGGAATACGTGCCGACCGAGGCACCGGTCCGCCTGCAGAACACGGACAAGACCTGGACCATCCAGGCCTCTGCCGAAACCGGCACCGTCACGCTCACGGCCAGCAAGGCCACCTTCCTCGCCGGCCATGTCGGCAGCATCTGGCGGATCGACGAAGCCGACCTTTCGACCGTGCCCAACTGGAAGGCCATCGAGAGCCCGATCGCGCTCGGCCAGCGCCGGCGCAACAAGGGCCGGATCTACGAGGTGGTGACGCTCAACGCCACCACGGGCGATACCGGCCCCAACCCGCCGGTGCATGACGATGGCGATGTGTTCTCCTCCGGCGGCAACGTCACCTGGCGGTTCATCTCGAATACCGGTGGCTATGTGCGGATCACGGCCGTCGCCTCGCCCACATCGGCCACGGCAATCGTGCTCGACCGCCTGCCGCAGCGCGCCGTCACCGCGCCAAGCTATCGCTGGTTCGAGGCGGCCTGGAGCGATGTGCGCGGCTGGCCCGATGCCGTCTCCGTCAGCGATCAGTCGCTCGTCTGGACGCGGAACAACGAATATTTCATCAGCCGGCCCACGGACCTCTATTCGTTCGACCTGCTCGACGAGGAGGACAGCGCGATCACGGCCGCGATCAACGCGCCGGACGGCAAGCTCACGGAAATCGTCTGGGTGCTGCCGATCGGCGTGCTGGTGCTCGGCGCGCGCTCCAATGAATGGCTGATCCGCGGCGCGCAGAATGCGTTCGAACGCCTTACCCCGACCAACCAGCGCGCCATTCCGCAGGGCTCGCGCGGCTCCTTCAAGCCGCATCAGCCGGTGATGGTCGATGGCGGCGCCGTCTTCATCGGGCGCGGCGGCCGCTCGCTGCATTTCGTGCGGTTCGACGGCGCAACCGAACAGATCGAATTCCAGAACTTCACGACCTTTTCCCGCCAGATGCTGCGTGCCGGCGCGCGGCAACTCGCCTGGTGCCAGGACCCCAACCCGGTCCTGTGGGTGCGCATGGCCGATGGCACCCTGCGCGGCCTGACCCTGATGACCGAACAGGATGTTGCCGGCTGGCACCGCCGCCCGATGATCAACGGCAAGGTGCTGCAGATCGCGGCCGTGCAATCGCTGGACGACACCTTCACCGAGCTGTGGCTGGGCGTCGAACGTGTCGTCAACGGCCAGACGCGCCGATACTGGGAAGTGCAGCAGCGCTATTTCGAGGCGATCGACGAGGATCAACCCACCGCCGCCGGCGCCTGGCTCGTGGATTGCGGCATTGCCACCGCAGCGGGCGCCGGCCCGTTCGCGAGCGTCAGCGGGCTCGACCACCTCGAGGGGCAGGCGGTCAACCTCTTCGCCGATGGCGTGTTTCTCGGCCGTCGCAGCGTGAGCGGCGGCAGCGTCACCCTGCCGCGCCCCATGCGCAACATCGTGGTGGGCCTGCCGCTGGCCTGGCGGCTCGAAACCCTGCCTTTCGAGACGAACACCCCGAAAGGCTCCAGCAAGGGGGTCGAGAAGGCCGCGAACAACGTGACGCTGCACCTGCACGAAACTTCCACCGGCCTCATCTCGGCCAATGGCGCGGAAGATGCGCTTGTCTTTCCGACCGCCGGCGTGGCGCCCGGGCAACCCCTGCAGCTGTTTTCCGGCGTCCTCACCGTGACGATCGAGGTCGCCACCGAGAAGGAGGTCACCATCGCGCTTTCGGGTGATGATCCCCTGCCCTTCACCCTGCTTTCGATCACGCCCGAAATCGACATCAAGGACCCCTGATGGACCCGCTGACAATCGCTTCAGCCGCCTTCAAGGGCGCCGGCGCCCTGATGAGCCTCTTCGGCGCCGGTGCCCAGAACCGCGCGGCCCGGCGCGTGACGCGCCAGCAGCAAGCCACGCTTCGCGACAATGCGGATATGGCCATGATGCGCTCGACCTTCGAGCAGAACCGCATCGACGACCAGATCGACGCGACCACCGGCGCGCAGGTGAACTATTTCGCCGGCGGCAACCTCGACCCCGCCAGCGGCTCGCCGGCGGTGCTGCAGGCCATGACGACGGCGCAGGGCGAGACCGACAAGATGCTCGCCGCCGCGCGCGGCGCCCAGGAACGCGCCGACGCCTTCCAGCAGATTTCCGATCTTGAAAGCGGCCTCGGCGCGCAAAGCCGCGCCATGAGCTGGGGCATCGGCACCACGCTGCTCGGCACCGCCGGCGACCTTGCGCAGATGTTCCGCCCGAAAACGGGTGCCTATGGCGCCAGCGGCGGCTCGTCCGGCCCGGATAACAGCTTCGCCCGGGCGCGGCGCATCAACAACTTCCAGGGCTGGGGCGTCTGATGAGTGCACCGGTCTACATTTCGCGCGGATCGAGCCAGGGCATTGGCGAGCTGCAGCCGAGCCGCGACAATAGCGCGCAGATCACCGGCCAGGCGCAGGCCCGGTTCGGCCAGGCGCTCGGCGGGCTCGGCAATGTCGCCTTCAGCCTCGGCGAGCAGATCCAGCAGATCAATCGGGCCTCGACGGTTGCCGATCGCAAGACGGGCTTCATGACCGGGATCGACAATCTCGGAAAGGAATTCGAGAACGATCCTGATCCCGCCACGGCCGAACAGCGCTTTCAGGAGCAGGTGACGAAGCTCGAAGGCTCGGCGCTCGAGGGACTTCGCCCGGACGATGCGGCCGAGTTGCGCGTGCAGCTGCGTCGCCAGTCCATCTCCTATGCCGGCGGCGTGCGGGCCAATGCGCTGAAAAAGCAGGCCGATGGCTATCTTGCCAATGTCGATCAGCAATTTGACGTTCTCACCAGGAACTATGCGAATGCCAAGACCGACACCGAGCGGCAGGCCATTGTCGCCGAGCTCGACGAAACCCTGAAAAGCGGCGTCTCGCGCGGCATGATGACGGCCAAGGCCGCCGAGGCTTATCGCCAGTCCATGGTGCAGACCGGCGACAACGCCCTCGTGTTCCGCCAGATCGGGATGAACCCGGCCGCCGCGCAAGCCGCCCTGGCCGATCCCGAGCAATACAAGGGCCTCAACCCGGTTCAGCGCGAGCAATTCGCACAGCAGGCCCGTGCCGCCGCAGAAGCCCTCCGGGCCCAGCGGCTCGAAATCCGGGCGCGCACCAACCCGGAAGCGGCCACCATGGAAGCCGGGCGCGTCAGCGGCCCCGGCGCCATCGCGCGGATCTTCGACAGCGCCATCATTCCGCAGGAGAGCGGCGGGCGTGCCGACGCCGTATCGCCCGCCGGAGCCATCGGCATTGGCCAGCTCATGCCGGATACGGCTCTCGGCGTCGCCACCAAACATGCCAGCAAGGACCCGGCCTTTGCCGAATTCGCACGCCTGCCCGAGAGCGAGCGCCGCGAACGCCTGTTGACAGACCCGGCGCTGAACCGGCGGCTCGGCATGCAATATCTGCAAGACACGATCGAAGCCACGGATGGCAGCGTCGTCGCGGGCATTGCCGGTTACCATGCCGGGACAGGCCGGGCGATTGAATGGCACAAGTCCTCCGTCGCCAGATATGGCGAGGGCTACAGCGCCGCCGAATTCCTGTCCGTGATGGACCAGAACCTCCACGACGGAAAGAACGGCCAGCAGGGCAAGCGCACGGTGGATTATGTGCGCGACATCTACAATCGGATGGGCGTGAATATTGCCGCCCCGGCCTTCACCGGCATGAACACCTTCCGCGCCTCGGATATCGTGCAGCGCGAATGGGACCGGCGCGAGGCGCAAACCAGACAGATCGTCAACGAGGTCACGGCCCTGTCGCGCCAGCAAGCCGACCAGTTCGGCGGGTTGCTCGATCAGGGTCTCAACGTCAACCCGGCCCGCCTTGCGGAAATCCAGTCCGGGCTGCAGCTCGGCGCGGCGCGCGGTGAACCGCAAGCCGCCGAGACGCTCCGGCTGCTCAACGAGCGGAGCGAGATGCTGCCTCATGTGCAGCGCGCCTATCGCATGGCGCCTGCTGATCTTGAGGCCTATACCAGCAGCCTCCGCTCTTCCTTCGCGCAGGACCCGACACCGCAGAAAGAGCGGCAGCTCAAGGTGTTCGAAGCCGTCGCCAGCCAGGTGGCCAAGGGCGCGAAGGAAGCGCCCGTGCAGCTTTACGAACGGCAGACCGAGGGCCAGCCGACTTTCGTGAACCCTCAGGCACAGATTGGCAGCGCCGAGCTCGCGCAGCAGCTTCAGGCGCGATCCATCGTTTCCGATGGGGCCTTCAAGCGCTACCAGACCCGCGCCTTCTTCAAGCCCGAAGAGGCGCGCGCATGGAAGGACCGGTTCGAAACCATGGGCGACCAGGAGCGCTTCGATCTCCTGCAGGCCCTGCAGCGCAACACCACGGGCGAGGCCGCCTACCGCGCGGCCGTGGCGGAAGTGACGGGCGGCGACAAGCTCGCGGCCACCGCCGGCATGTTCATGACGAACAACCCCCAGCTCGCGCGCGACATCCTGCGCGGATCGGCGATCGCGCAGCTCGACGGCATCAAGCCCAAGGCGGAGGAGATCAGGAACGCGCTCAAGTCCACCATGCCCGGCCTGCTCTATCCCAGCGTGGCGATGCAATCGGATGTGATCGAAGCCGCGCTCGCGGTCTATGCCAGCGAGCGGGGCCGCAACGCCGCGCTCTATGATGCGGGCGACCGAGCCGGGCTTGCGGCCGCCATCGAGCGCGTGACGGGCAGGATCGTCAAGATCAATGGCGCCAAGGTGCCCATGCCGCCCGATATTCGACCTGCCGACGCGCAGGAGGCAATTTACAACCTATCCAAGGAAATCCTCGATGCGTTCGGCGGCGCCTATGGTCGCGACAATCAGCCGCTCGACCCGCTCCTGATCGCCCGCCACGCGCAACTTCGTCCGCTCACCGTGCAGGGCAACCTGTTCGCCGTTCTCCTGCCGGAAGGCCGCGAAGGAGCGCCGGTCATGAACAAGGAAGGAAGACCGCTCGTGATCGACATCGCGAAGGCCGTGCAACTGCATGCCCCGCTCAGCAGGCCAAGTCAGGCCGGGCGTCTCAACCGGACCCTTGCCGAGCAATTCGCGGAAGAGCGGCGCCGGCTCGGCATTCCCATGGGGGGCAGCCAGTGACCGACTGGAACCGCGCCGCCGACGATTACCTTGCCGAATTGCGGCGGCGTCCGCCCGCGCGCGCGCCGGCCACGCTCGGCGAAATCTGGGACACCGAATGGAAGGCCACGGGGCTCGACACCACATTCGGCGTGCAGAGGCCGATGATGGATGCCTATTCCGAATTGCAGGACCGCCTCTCCGCCATCCCCGGCAAGGATCTTGGCACGCTCGCGCGCGAGAGGCGGCTGGATTTTCTTGAGGGCGGCTTTGATGGACGTGTCCAGACCATGGGCCGGATCATCGACAGCCTGCCCGATCCGCAGCAGAAGCTCCTCGCCGATTACAAGGACGTGCGCGGCCGCGCCCGCATGAAGGCGGCCGAGATCGAGAAGCAGAGCGCCGACGTGGCCGGCGCGACCTATGGCTTGTCCGGCCATGCCGTCGCCTTCGCCGCCGGCATTGCCCGGCAGATGGCCGACCCGGTGAACATCCTCACGGCGCGCATCGGTGGCCCGGCCAGGGGGCCGGTGCTGAAATGGCTCGGCAAGGAATTCCTGATTGGCGCCGGCGTGCAGGCCGCGCAGGAACCGATGATCGCGCCGGCGCGCCAGGAGCTCGGCCTCGAAACGAACAGCATCGAGAACGTGCTCGAGGCCGGCATCGGCCAGGCCGGTTTCGCCGGCATCCTGCGCGGCGCAGCCGCCTTGTGGCGGCGTGCCGGCCGTCAGCCGGGAAACCTGCCCCCGGTCGATCTCACACCCGGCGACGCGGATGCGGTGGCGCGTTACAGCGAAGCGCAAGACCTGGTGATGCGCCAGACCGGACCGAGCCGGGAAGCGGCCGATGCGCTCGCGCGCGCCACGGCCACGCTCAACGGCCAGGCGCCGATCGAGGCAGCCGCGCCGGCACGCATCGCCGCCTTCTCCCTCGAAGGGCCGCAGCGCGTCGTCGTCAACGATCAGCTCGCCTTCAATGTGCGCTATGCCGTGGTGGAGCGCGCCGATCTCGTCGTCTCGCATTCGGTTGATGGCAATGTGAACCCGGCCTTCCCGCCGGAGATCCAGCCACGCGACCGCTCGACGATGGAATTGCGCCAGCAGGTGCAGAATATCGCCGGCACGCTCGAGCCGAGCTGGCTCACGACATCACCCAATGCCCAGTTCGGTGCCCCGATTGTCTCGGATCGCGGCGTGGTGGAAAGCGGCAATGGCCGCACGCTTTCCATCGGCCTCGCCTATGAACGGTTTGCCGAGCGCGCGCAGGCCTATCGCGACGAGCTCGAGCGCCTCGGCTTCGATACGAGCCGCTTCCAGGAGCCCGTGCTGGTGCGCATCCGGCAGGATGATCTCTCGCCGCAGCAATTGATGGCCTATACCGCGCGCAGCAACATCAGCGAGGTCGCGAAGCTTTCGGTGCCCGAGCAGGCGGCGCTCGATGCGCGCAACCTGCATGGTGGCATCCTCGAGAGCTATCAGGGCGGCGATCTCACGCTCGCGCGGAATGCCGAATTCGTGCGCCGCTTCATCCAGGAGCTCGTGCCGGTTGCCGATCAGAGCGCGTTCATCGCCGGCGGGCGACCGACCGAGGCCGGAATTGCCCGCATGCAGGGCGCGCTGATCGCCCGCGCGTGGCAGGACGCGCGCATGGTGCGCGAGATCGCCGAAAACCCCAACCCGACCAGCGTCACCATCCTCCGCGCCTTTGCCGATACCGCGCCGCAGATTTCGCGGCTTCGCGCGGCCATCGAGGAAGGGCGCGTGGATGGCGGCGCCGATATCGTCTCGCCGCTCAAATCCGCCTTCGATCTCGTGGAGCGTGCGCGGATCGAAGGGCGCAAGCGCTCGATGCTGGTGAACCAGAGCGACGTGGAAACCGGCGCCGTGCGGGATGATGTGCGCGCGGCCGTGCGGCTCTTCTTCCGCAACGACGACCTGACCGTGCCAGCCGGCCGCGAGCCGATCGAGGCGCGCATTCTCGACGCCGTTGATCGCGCCATCATGAGCCAGGCGGGCGGCCTGTTCGACGAGGCCATCGACCCGGCCGCCATCCTTCGCGCCGCGCGCTTCGCCACCGAGCCCATGGCTGAGCTATCGCCTACCGAGCGCGCCCGGCTCCTCTCGGAAGCCGCCGGCGGCAAGGATGTGGCCACGGGCCGGCTTGACGCCGAGGCGGCGCGGGCGACCGATCAGCTTGCACCGGAAGTCGGTGGCCTTATCGAGGCGCCCGTGCAGACGCCGGCGCAAACAATGCAGCAATTGACACCTGCAGCGTCATCGCCAGTCGCTGAAAAACAATTCTTCATATCCAGTGCTGACAACTTCTTCGTTCATCCCAATGGCAAGTTTCCAAATGGCAGATTGACGTGGAAAGCGCAGCAAGGTGAAGACGGCGCGCAATTGTTCTCTGCTCAAGAAGCCAAAAAAACTCTTACTAGCCTGAAAAAACTGTCAAATGGATGGGCAGAGTTTACGATCAAACCGGCATTAGAAAACGTGCCGCAGTCTCGCACTACACCTCAAGGTAAATGGTCGAAACCAAGTACCGAAGATGCCCGCCTGCAGCAGCTCGCCACGGAAATCGGCCCCGAGACGCGCCTTCCCTTCGAGCAGGCCGACGGCACCATGAAAGAGATGACCGTGAAGGAGCGCATGGCCGAGGTCGAGAAGGTCAAGCGCGCCGCAGCCGAATTGAATGATTGCATCGCGCGCAATGGCGGAGGCACTCCCTCATGAGCGTCTTTTCCTGTTTCACCGCCAAGATCGAGAAGGGCATCGTCGATCGCGAGCTTGGCCAAGGCCTGCTCGACAGCATCGCCGAAACCGAGCTCGAATTGGGAAAGCGCATGTCGCGGCTCGACGCCGCGCTTGAGGCCGCGCAGGAAAAGGCCGACGAGATCGCGCTTTTTGCCGCACGCGAGGCGCAGCGAGCCGTGCAGCAGATCGAGGCCCAGCTCAACGTGCTGAAAACCGTGCAGCGCGCAGAGGAGGCCCTCAACCAGCGCCGCGACGAGAACAAGGCGCCGCTCTGGCTGAAGGATCCCCGCAAGAGCTCGCTCTATTCGGCCATGCGCGCATTGCTCACGCGGGACGGTGCGGAGCTCGTGCCCGGCACGCCATCGGTCTATTACCTCGCCCGCAATATCCGTGCGCAAGCCCATGCCATGTTTACGGATGGCATCGAGGCCTTGCGGCCAACCATGGCCGGCTTCAAGCAGCAGACGGCGCTCGAGCTCGAGGTGCTGCAGGCCATCAAGGACAAGGGCGCCGCCGTCTCGGATCGGGCCTCGGCCATCGCCAAGAGCTGGCACGACGCCGCCGAGATGCTCCGGCAGGAATTCGAGAAGGCCGGCGGCGAGTTGCCCTACCGGCAGGATTGGGGCCTGCCCAACCCGGTGCATGACACGTTGAAGATCCGCTCGGTCTCGGCCGAGGAATGGATTTCCTTCGTCAAGCCATTGCTCGCCCGCGATGCCATGCTCTCCTTTGACACGGGCAAGCCCATCGGCCCGTCCAAGCTCAATCGCCTCCTCGAGCAGATGTATGAAAACGTGGCCACCGGCGGCCGGGCCGATGGGCCGAGTTCCGCCTTCACCGGCGCCGGTGCGCTCGCCAAGCGCCGCAACGCGCATCGCTTCCTCGTCTTCAAGGATGCCGAGAGCTGGGCCGCCTATGACGAGCGGTTCGGCGCCGGTCGCGGCGTCTATGAGACGATGATGAACCACATCGAGAACATGGCCGAGGATATCGCCATGTTGCGCGTGCTCGGCCCCAATCCCGAGGCCACCAAGCGGTTCATGCTCTCGATGTTCGACCGGGAAGCCGCGCGCATGACGCGCCAGGCCGAAGCCGGCGCGCCGGATGCCGCCAAGGCGCAAGCCTACAAGGACAACGCGAAGATCGCCTCCGGCATTGCCAGGGGCAAGCGCGCCTTCGAGAACCTCTGGGCCGAGGTCACCGGCGCCAACAAGGTGCCGGTCAATATCGAGCAGGCGCATTTCTGGGGCGAGGTGCGCTCCGGCCTCGTGGCCTCGCAGATGGGCTCGGCCATACAATCGTAGAGCACCGATCCGGCGATGAAGACACTGATAGCACGGGTAAACGGCAATCAGGCGGACAACGAGATCCCCCGCGCCGTGGCCGGCATGGCCGATGGCCGCTTCGAGCTCAGTGCCGCGCAGCTCGGCCTCGTGGCAGACAGTGCCGCCATGCGGATCCGCGCCAATGATCAGTTCATGGGCGAGACCATGCGCACCGGCACCATGGCCAAGGTCGCTTCCGGCGTGATCCAGCTTTCCGGTCTCCGGCGCTGGACGGGCGTGCTGCGCTCGGCTTTCGGCATGGAGATGATGGCGACGGCCGCCAATCGGCTCGCCATGCCGCATGCGGATCTTCCGCAGGGCTTCCGCGAGATGCTCGGCCGCTACGGCATCGGCGCGGAGGAATGGGCCGTGATGCAGCGCGCCACACCCAACGAACCGCGCCCCGGCGGCAAGTTCCTCACCGCCGCCGATCTTCGCAGCCTCGACACGCCGGAGGCCCGCTCGATCGCCGATCGCTGGCAGCGCGCCATCGATGAGGAGATGGATTACGCCGTCATCGAGGGCGACCCCGAAACACGTGCCTTCATGTATGGCCAGAGCCAGCCCGGCACGGCCGAAGGCGAGCTCCGCCGCGCCGTGGGGCAATACAAGGGCTTCCCCATCACCTTCGCGCTCCTGCATTTCGGCCGCGCCATGGCACGCGGCAATGACGGCTCGCGGCTCACCCATGCGGCGCTCACCTTCGGGGCGCTCTGGGCCATGGGCATGGTCGCCATGCAGGCGAAGGAAATCGCCAAGGGCCGCGACCCCATCAGCATGGACCCCACCACGCCCATCGGCATTCGCGCCTGGGGCGCGGCGGCGCTGCAGGGCGGCGGTTTCGGCATCTTCGGCGACTTCCTGTTCATGGATCAGACGCGCCAGGGCGCGTCGCTCGCCTCGACGCTGGCCGGCCCCAGCTTCGCCGCGGTCGAGAAGGTCTTCGGCGATTTCCTGATGGCCAATGTGCAGCGCGCCTGGAAAGGCCAGGAGACCCATTTCGCCGGCGATGCGCTCTATGCCGGTGCCGGGTTTGTGCCGGGTAACAACGTCTGGTATTGGAGATTGGCATTCCAGCGTGGAGTGGTCGATCAACTCGCCCTGATGATCGACGAAAGAACGCCGCAGCGTTTCGAGAGGATCGAGCGCGAGGCGCAGAAGAACTGGGGACAAAGCTTCTGGTGGGAGCCCGGCCGCGTGGAACCGCGCCGTTCGCCCAACATAGGCGCCGCGTTCGGAGGTGGCCCATGAGCCTCAGCCGAACGCCCTCTCCCCGAGGGCGACATGACTGTCACTTCCGAGCTTTCTGCGGTTGAGCGCAGCTGGACCGGTGTCGAAACCGTGTTCGATACAGGCTTCAAGGCGGATGACGCGACGCATTGCCGCGTCTCGGTCGGCACCACGGTGCTCACGCGCGGCACGCAATATACCAGCCAGCTCACCCTGGCCGGCATCCTGCAGATCCTGCCGCTGCCCGGCATGCCGGCCGCGCCGGCCACGCTGCTCATCGAGCGCGTGACGCCGGCCACGCAGGAAAACGATCTCGTCAATGGCGACGGCTGGGACATGGAACTGCTCGAGCGCCAGCTCGACCGCACGGCCATGCTCAATGCCGAGGCCAAGCGCGCATCCAGCCTCGCCCTGTCCTTGGCCACTTCCGCGTCCGCAACCGCGCAGCAGGCGCTCAATTCCGTGGTGGCCGCCGTCGCCGGCGTCTCCTTCTTCAACGGGCGCTCCGGCAATGTCATCCCGCAGGCCGGAGATTACACCGCTTCGCAGGTAACGAACGCGGCCGCAACCAATGCCGCCAACACCTTCACGGCGGACCAGACCATCGCCAAGACCAACCCGACGGCCACCCTCAACAAGGCCGCTTCCGGCCAGGCCAACACGCTGCGCGGCCTGACCAACGGCGTGGCGCGCTGGCTCCTGCGGCTCGGCAATGCCACGGCAGAGGCCGGAGCCAATGCCGGGAGCGATTACGAGGAAGTCAGCGCCGACGATGCCGGCACCGAAACATTGCGCCGCCGCGTGCGCCGCTCGGATGGCTACAACACTTTCTTCGGCACCGTGGAAATCGGTTCGCCCGGTGCCGGCCATTCGGTGCTGCTGCGGCGCTTCGGCACCAATATCGGCGCCCAGTTCGATTTCGAGATCCCCAGTTCGGGCTCGGCGCTGAATGGCCCCGTGCGCGTGCGCATCTCCGGCAACACGGTTGAAATCGCCGAAGCCGACGGCGCCTTGCGCGGCGTTCGCGTCGACCTCACCGCCGCCGCCGCCAATGCCGGCTCGCACCTCGCGCATACCGGAAATTTCCAGACGCTGCTCGACGCCATTCTCGGCGCACGGATCGCGGCTATGGCGTTCAATGCCATTGGGCAGGGGGGCACATTCCAGGAGCCTGCAACGGCGACCACGGCGGCGGGCACCGTGGTGAACGGGTCCGCTCTGATCTACGCCGCAAACAACGCAAGCGTTCCAGGCAACCCGTCCGGTCAATGGCGTCGGCATGGCGCAGGAAACGCCGGCGGTGCCTTCGTAACTACATATCAGAGGGTGTCGTGATGCGCCTGCCTTACATTATTCCCGCCGATCCAAAACCCAGATGGGCAAACGCCGAGAAAACCATGATTGATGTGTGGGTGATCTTCCCACATCTGAGCAATGAGCCTGCGCTCTACACAGCCGCACAATCCGATCCTGGCTGGGAGCACAGCGAGGAAATCTTTGCCCGCGCCGTCGCGGGTGAGTTCGGGGCCATCTGGCCCTATGTCGCGCCGCCCGAGCCCGTGCCCTCCATATCGGATCGGCAATTCGCCCACGAGCTTCGCGCCAGAGGCATGATCACGCAGGCAGAGGCTCTTGCATTCGTCGCACGCGGTGAATTGCCGGGTGCTCTTGCCGCGCTCATCGCCGGCCTGCCGACGCAGGCGGAGCGCGACGACGCAGAACTTTTGATCGTTGGAGCGACAAACTTCGATCGCGACCATCCGTTTACAAAAACGCTCGCGGCAAGGTTCGCCTGGAGCAGCAATGACATCGACGACTTCTTCCGCGCGGCGGCAAGGAGGTAAGGCCATGCGAGCAACACGCGAAGCCTTCATGCCCGAGCTTTACAAGCACGAGGGCGGCTACGTTGACCACCCCCGCGATCCGAGTGGCGCGACCAACTTCGGCATCACGCTGGCCACGTTGCGCGAATGGCGCGGGCGCCCCGTGACAAAAGACGATGTGCGCACCATGCAGCGCAGCGAAGCCGATGCGATCTACCATGCGAATTACTGGAACCGCATCGACGGAGACAGCCTTCTGGCCGGGCCGGATGCGGCCCTGTTCGATGTGGCGGTCAATTCCGGTGTCGGCCGCGCGCGCCAATGGAAATCGCTGCTGGTGGGTAAAAACGCGGTCGATGGCGTGAAGGCGGTATGCGCCCGCCGTCGGTCCTTCTTCCGGTCGCTCTCCACCTTCGATGTTTTCGGCAAGGGATGGATGCGCCGGGTCAATGCAGTCGAGGCATGGTCACTCGCATGGGCTGTGCGCTGGCAGGGCGGGGCCGTGAAGCCCGTTCTGGAACAAGAGGCATCGCGGGCCAGGAAGCAATCGAACGCGGCTGGCGGCGGCGCTGTGGCCACGGGCGGCGGTGTTGTGGCGGCTACGCAGGCCGATGCGGTGGCCAGCGCCAACTGGCTCGCGATAGCCGCCGTGGAAGTTCCCATAGCGGTACTGCTCGGCATG
>DAISVW010000007.1:0-21325 GCA_036826695.1 Aestuariivirga sp. | reverse complement strand
CATTCACATCGCCACCGAAGGCCCGCTCGGCTGGACAGCGCGGCGGGCCTGCCTGCGCATGGGCCTCAGCTTCACCACGGGCTTTCACACGCGCTTTGCCGAATATGCGGCGGCGCGGCTGCCACTGCCCGGCGTGCTGAGCCTTGGCTGGCAGGTTCTCCGTCATTTCCACAATCCCAGCCAGGGGGTGATGGTTCCCACCAAATCGATCGGCGCCGAACTGGACCGGCGCCATTTCCGCAATGTGAAAATCTGGACACGCGGCGTCGACCGCAGCCTGTTCCGGCCCTATCCGCGCGATCACCTCGATCTGCCGAGACCGATCGTGCTTTATGCGGGGCGGCTCGCCGTGGAGAAGGGAATTGACGATTTCATCGCCCTGAAGACCGAGGGCAGCAAGGTGCTGGTGGGCGACGGCCCCGAGCGGGAGCGGTTGCAGCGGCTGGCGCCGGACGCGCAGTTTCTGGGCTTCCGCCATGGCGAAGACTACGCGCGCACCCTGGCGGCGGCCGATGTGATGGTGTTTCCGAGCCTAACCGACACATTCGGCCTCGTCATGCTGGAGGCCATGGCCTGCGGCACGCCGGTTGCGGCCTACAATGCGCCAAGCCCCCTCGATGTGGTCGAAGATGGGGTTACCGGCGCCATTGCCGATAAGCTCGAACAGGCGGTTTCCCGGGCCATCCTCCTTGACCGCAATGGCGTCCGTGAAGGTTCGATGAATTTCTCCTGGAGAAACTGCGCCGACATGTTCGAGTCCTGGCTGGTACCCTGCGGCTTCAGGCAGGCGCCGGAAGGGATGGGGCAGTTCGCGAACGCCCTGCCGAGGTGAGCATCGTCACAAATCTGCAATCCGTCTGTCATCCCGATGTCGTTGCCTCGCCCGTAACTGCACAACAACAGGGTGCCATTCATGCTCAGGATCGAGTCTCTCGGTAAACGCTTCGGTGACAAGGCGGCCTTGGCCAACGTGTCGCTTGAAATCGGCCACGGCGCCTTCGTCGGCGTGATCGGCCGCTCCGGGGCCGGCAAGTCGACTCTTCTTCGCTGCATCAACCGTCTGGTCGATCCGACCGAGGGCCGCATCAGCTTCGACGGCCGCGACGTCACGTTCCTGCGCGGCCGGGCTTTGCGCGACTGGCGCTCTTCCTGCGGCATGATCTTCCAGCAGTTCAACCTCGCTGGCCGTCTCGACGTGCTCACCAATGTGCTGATGGGCCGGATCAACTCCATCTCTCTCGTTCCAGCCATGCTCAAGACCTGGCCAGAGCGTGAGAAACTCACGGCACTCCGTGCGCTCGACAAGCTCGATCTGGGCGAACTTGCCGGCCAGCGCGCCGAAAGCCTTTCCGGCGGCCAGCAGCAGCGCGTCGCCATCGCACGGACCCTGGTGCAGGATCCACGCATCATCCTGGCCGACGAGCCGGTGGCTTCACTCGACCCGCGCAACACGAAGATCGTGATGGACGCACTGAAGGATCTCAACCGCGAACGCGGCATCACCGTGATGTGCAATCTGCATTCTCTGGACCTTGCGCGCGGCTACTGCGAGCGCCTCATCGGCATGCGCCAGGGCCAGGTGGTGTTCGACGGGCCTCCGTCGGCCCTGAGCGACGCGGCGGTGATCGATCTTTACGGCCTTGAGGCCAATGACGTTCTGGAGATACCGGCGGCGGCGGCACGCCCGGTCAATGATGCGGGCCAACTGAAAAGCGTGGCCTGATGCCGCCTCGCAAACCCAAATCCCAACAAACAGGAGACTACCACATGTTTACCCGCCGTCACTTCCTTCAGGCCACGGCCGGCCTCGCAGCGCTTTCTCTTGGCAGTGCCGCGGCGTTCGCGAGCTGGAAGGAACAGTTCCCAGAACTCGTGATCGCCGCCGTGCCGGACGAGAACGCCACTGGCATCGAGAAGCGCTATGAGCCCTTCATCCAGTATCTTTCGAAGCAGCTGGGCGTGCCGGTGAAGCTGCGCATCGCCAATGACTATGCGGCGGTCATCGAAGGCCAGATCGCCGGCAACATCCACATCGCACAGTATGGCCCCGCCGCCTATGCGCGCGCTTACATGAACGGCGCCAAGATCGAGCCGTTCGGTATGCAGGTGAACAAGGACGGCACCAAGGGCTATTACTCAGTCCTGTGGGTGAAGAAGGATGCGCCCTATCAGAAGCTCGAGGACCTGAAAGGCAAGAACCTCGGCCTCGTCGACCCCAATTCGGCTTCTGGCAATAACGTCCCACGCTTCGCGATGAACAAGATGGGCATCAAGCCCGAGGATTTCTTCGCCAACGTCGTTTACACGGGCAGCCATGAAAATGCGATCATCGCCCTGCAGCAGGGCCAGGTCGATGGCGCCTTCAACTGGTGGAACGACGACAATGAGTCGATGCTCCGCCGCATGGAGCGCAAGAACATGGCGAAGTATGACGACTTCCGCATGATCTTCAAGTCAGACCAGATCGTCAACTCGCCGGTGGCCATGTTGTCCGCTCTTCCCGACGCCCTCAAGGCGCAGATCAAGGATGCCTTCTTCAATGTAGAAAAGAACGATCCGGAAGCCTTCCGCGTCCTGACCGATGGCGAGGCACAGGTTTGGGCGCCTACCTCGCATCAGGAATACGAAGTCATGGTTGAACTGAACAAGTTCGTCGATACGCTCCGCAAGCAGTAAGTTTGTTCAGGAGGCCCGCCCCCGGCGGGCCTCCTTTCATTTCAGGCCCCATGTCAGCCATCACAAGCCAGGGAAACAGACGGTCGGCCGAGGCGCTGCTTTCGGCTTATGAGGCGGACGTGGCGCTGAAGCGCAAGCGGTTCCTGATCGCCGCGGCCGGGCTTGCGGTGCTGGTGCTCGCCGCCGGCTGGATGGCGGAAGTCGATCTCGGACTGTTCTTCGGCAACATCGACAGATTTTTCAATTACATCACGCGAATCTTCTTCCTCGATTCCGGCCCCTACGCCGGACAGCTTGTAATCCATGACATTCCCGGCTGGTTCTGGGGTCTCCACAAATGGCTCAAGCTGCTCGCCGACACGCTGCTGATTGCCTATGTCGCCACGGTGCTGGGTGCTGTGTTCGGCTTCTTCCTCAGCTTTCTGGCCGCCGGAAATCTTGGCGTGGCGCCCGCGATCGTCTTCGCTGTTCGCCGTTTCCTTGAGTTTTGCCGCACCGTGCCGGAACTGGTCTTCGCGCTGATCTTCGTCTTGGCCTTCGGGCTGGGCCCGGTGGCGGGAGTTCTCGCCATTGTCGTCCACACCACTGGCGCCTTGGGCAAGCTCTTCTACGAGGTTCTGGAAAACATCGACCAGAAGCCTGTCGAAGGACTGGTGGCCAGTGGCGCATCCTGGATCAAGACCATGCGCTTCGGCGCACTGCCCCAGGTGCTGGCAGGTTTCGCGAGTTACGCGTTGCTGCGCTTCGAGATCAACGTGCGCGGCGCCTCGATCATGGGCTTTGTTGGCGCAGGAGGGATTGGCCAGGACCTGATGGAGGCCATCCGCAAGTTCTACTACCCGGACGTCTCGGCGATCCTTCTTCTCATCATCTTGACGGTCGCCCTCATCGATCTCGCGACTGAGCGCATCCGGCACCGTTTCATACAGCAATTGTCATGACCGCTTCAGACGAAGAGAGTTATCGCTCACTGGAAGATGCCGCTCTGCGCGTGCGGTACCGCAAGAGCTTCGCATCGGCAGGGCCAGGCCCCTGGCTCATAGCCCTTGGCGCACTGGCGCTGCTCATCTTCGGGTTCTGGCACCTGGGCTTCTCGCCGGCCAAGATCCTCCTTGGCCTGGGAAGCCTGGGTAACTTCGTGGTGCTGATGTTCCCGCCAGACTGGGGCGATAACGCCAGCCTCTGGCGCTACACCAAGGCGCTTGGTGAAACCGTGGCGATAGCGCTTCTCGGCACCATGCTGGCGGCCATCATTGCCCTGCCATTGAGCTTCATTGCCGCCCGCAACACCACCGTCTCTCGCATTCTGCGGTTTTTCGCCAGGAGGAGTTTCGATACGCTGCGCGGAATCGACACACTGGTCTGGGCGCTGATCTGGGTGAATGTGGTGGGGCTTGGCCCCTTTGCGGGCGTGCTGGCCATTGCCTCGTCCGATATCGGCTCATTCGGCAAGCTGTTTTCGGAAGCGATCGAAGGATCTGACCGGAAGCCGGTCGAGGGCGTTCTGGCCGCGGGCGGCTCCCGCCTGCATGCCATCCGCTTCGGCATCCTGCCACAGGTGGCGCCGGTGCTGATCGGACAATTTCTCTATTATTTCGAATCGAACACGCGTTCAGCCACGATCATCGGCATCGTCGGTGCTGGGGGCATTGGCCTGCAGCTCTCCGAGCAGATCCGCACACTCGAGTGGCAGACCGTGTGCTTCATCATCATCATGATCCTGGCCACCGTCTCGGTAATCGACCTGATTTCGTCACGGCTGCGCACCGCCATCATCGGCAAGACCGCGGCGGGCTAGAGCATGTTGCTCTCTAACAGAATCGTATCGCTCTTTGCAACCGTCATGCCAGCGCAAGCTGGCATCCAGCTTGCTTGTGTCAAAGCTGGACCCCGGCTTTCGCCGGGGTGACGCCTGACCAGAGATCATGGTTCAGTAACAACTCAAAACGCGCTAGGCACCTGCGTGAATGACCTTGCCCGCCGCCAGCACCAGTGCTGGCCGCAGCGAGAGTTCCGGCAGCAGGATAAGGTCGGCGCGCTGACCTTCCGCAAGGAGGCCGCGGTCATCGCGGCCGCAGGCCGCGGCTGGATTGGCGGAGACCAGTTCCCAGGCGCGCTCCAGCGGCAAGGCATGGCGCTCGGCCAACAGCAGCGCGGCCCGCAGCGGCGCGGGGTAATAATAGTCGGACGCGAGGATGTCGCATTTCTCCTCGCGGACCGCCTGTTCGGCGCTGATCGCCCCGTTGTGGCTTCCGCCGCGCACCACATTGGGGGCGCCGAGAACGATGCTGTCGGCGGCCGCGGCTCCGGCGCTGAGCGATTCTTCCGTCATCGGGAATTCGGCGATGGTGGCGCCGAGGGCACGGTAGGAGCGGCGCTCCTCCGCCGTGCGGTCATCATGCGACAACATCGGAACACCTTCTGCCTGCGCCGCCGCCGCCATGGTGGCGATGGCCGCCGGCACCTCGCTCATCCGTTCCGCCACCTTCCCAAGAAGCTCCATATAGAGCTCAGCGCTGATCATCGCAAGTTCGGAGTCGCTCTTCACCTTGATATCGGCGAGCGAGCCCGCGAGAGTCGGCGTCGTGTGGTCGTTGAAAGCCAGCAGCGGCTTGACTTGACGCCTGAACAGAGTTTGCACGGCATCCATTTCGTCAAGCGCGAAAGTTTCCCAGCGGATGTGCAACCGGTGATCGCACAGGAGCTGGCCGCCGAGACGGTCCAAAGCCTCGACGATCGCGAGGGCCTGCTCGAGGCTCCGCAGGCCGGGCTCCCACGATACGGTGATGCCGTGATAGGCGGTGGTGATGCCATTTGCGGCAAGCTGCCGGTCGGTCTCGAGAAATGCCACGTCGAGCGGGAACATGGTCTTGGGCCGTGGCATGATCTGGCGCTCGAAGGCATCGCCATGAATGTCGACGATTCCGGGCAGCACAAGGCAAGCTGATGCGTCGATGCCGGCGCCAGCCGCACGTCCGCCCCTGCTGATCCCTGCGATCCGGCCGTCGGCTATCTCCAGGTCTGCCCTCACAAGGCCCTCTCCCGGCAACAGGCAAAGCCCGCCGCGGATCAGGCCTTCCCTGGCGCCGAGTAGAGTCTCAAGCATCGTGGTCTCCTTCGCCGGGGAGAAGTCGCCGATCTTCATGACAGTGTCATGAAAGCTTGGTGAGAGCTCTCATCGCCAACTGATCAGAGGAGAAACCCAAATGAAGTTGTTGTCTTGGATCGCCGCTGCCGTCCTTGCGGCCGGACTTGCCGCCTCGCCGGCCGCAGCGGAAACGATGCGCCTCGCGGTCACCGACGTCGAGGGCATGGAGCAGCTGCAGCGTGAATATGGCGGCTTCGTCGAGGAGCTCGAAAAGGCCACCGGCCTCACGGTCGAGTTCACGCCCGTCAACAACCGCACCGCCGCTGTCGAGGCGATGCGCGCCGAGCAGGTGGATTTCGTGCTGACCGGCCCCGCCGAGTACGTGGTGTTCGCAAAGCTGACGGACGCCAGGCCGGTGGTGGGCTGGCACCGCCCGGACTACTTCTCGCAGGTGGTGGTGATGGCGGAAGGCGACATCAAGACCATGGCTGATCTCAAGGGCAAGAAGGTTGCCTTTGGCGAGATCGGTTCGACATCGCAGCAACTGGGCCCCGCGCAGATCCTCGCCGATGCTGGCCTCAAGTACAACACCGACTACACCGCCGAGATCATCAAGCGCAATGTGGCGGTGGAAGCCATGATCCGCGGCGATGTGCAGGCCGTCGGCATGAACCTCGGCCATCTGCGGTCAGTTCGCGAGAAGTTTCCTGGCCAGAAGTTCGCCGTGGTCGGACGCGGGCCGGACCTGCCGAACGACATCCTGATCGCCGCCTCCTACGTGAAACCGGAAACCGTGGAGGCCGTCCGCAAGGCCTTCCTCGAAAAGGGCGACGCGCTGATGGCTGGCGTTCTCAAGGGCGAGGACACGCAGAAATACAATGGCGGCTACTTTGTCGCCACCGTCAACGACAAGGACTATGACATGGTTCGCGACATGTATGGCACCATCGTATATCCGCAATTCGCGAAGTCCTTCGGTGAGTAAGTGAACGTTGCGTTCTGTAGTAATGACAGGGCGGCGGGCTCCATTGAGCCCGCCGTCATTTCCATATCTGGCCTGAGCAAGTCATTTGGGCCGACAAAGCAGGTCTTTTCCGGAATTTCCTTCGATATCGCGCCGGGAAGCCTCGTGGCGCTTATCGGGGCCAACGGGACGGGCAAATCGACCTTGCTCCGCTGCATTCCGCGGCTCATTGAGCCTGATACCGGCAGCATCCATGTTCTGGGTACCGATGTGCTGGGAAGCCGCCGGAATCTGCGTGGGCTCCGCTCACGCCTGGGGTTCGTATTCCAGAAGCATAACCTGGTGGGCCGCCTTTCGGCGCTCACCAATGTCGTCCACGGGGCGCAGGCCCGCCGTTATGGCCCCCGCGCCTGGCTGCAGAGCCTGGCACCCAATGCGGTGCGGGAAGAGGCCATGGCATGTCTCGAAAGGGTAGGGCTCCCGCAGACCGCGGCCCAGCGCGCCGATTCGCTGTCGGGCGGACAATCGCAGCGGGTGGCGATCGCCAGGGCCCTGATGCAGCAGCCTGACATCGTTCTTGCCGATGAGCCCGCCGCCAGCCTCGATCCGCAGGCCGGTGACGAGGTGATGGAACTGTTCGCGGGGCTGATGCGCAGGGAGGCCAAGACCGTGGTGTTCACCTCGCATAATCTGACCCATGCGCTCGCCTTCTCTGACCGCGTGATCGCCCTTGGGGGCGGCCGCATTCAGCTTGATGCGCCCGCCAGCGCACTCAGGGAATCGGATTTGCGGGGCCTCTATGTCTGATGCGGCACTCCCGGCAAGGCTCGGCAGGCCGAGCCCGCTGACCTTCGTGCTGGCGCTCGCCGCCGCCGCGTTCGTGATCGCCAGCTTCACGACGAGCGGCGTTTCGGTCGAGAAACTCTTGCGTGGGCTTCCGGCGCTCGGGCGGCTGGCGGACCAGATGTTTCCCCCCTCCCTCGAGCGGATCGAACCGGTGCTGTGGTCACTGCTGCAGACCTTTCAGATGGCGGTCGCGGGGACTGTCCTCGGCCTGATCCTGAGCTTGCCGCTGGCCATTCTCGCAGCACCCAGCCTGTCGCCGCATCCGGTCATCGTATGGGCGGTGCGCGGGATCGTGGCCTTCTTCCGGACTGTCCCGGACCTTGTCTGGGCGATCGTCTTCGTGATCGCTGTAGGCCTTGGCCCCGCTGCCGGCGTGCTGGCGCTGATGATTGACACGATCGGCTTTGCCGCGCGCTTCTTTGCGGAAGCCATGGAGGAGACCGACAAGGGCCCTCGCGAGGCGCTCACCGCCATGGGCGCCAGCCGCAGCGGCGTCATCTTCTCGGCAGTCATTCCGCAGGCGCTGCCGTCGATGATCAACACATCACTTTTTTCGCTTGAAAAGGCGACGAGAGGTTCCGTGGTGCTGGGCCTTGTGGGCGCCGGCGGGATCGGAATTGAACTGAAGGTGTCGCTAGAGATGTTCGACTATGATCAGGCCGCGACCATCATCATCGCGATCTTCCTGCTCGTGCTGGCCGTGGAGCGCGCTTCCACCTGGGTTCGCGGCCGCATCCTTTAGCGACGTCAGAACCTTGCAGAACTCCGCCACCGCCCGATCGAGCGGGCCATCATTGACAATCCGGGCGACATCGACACCCGGAGGATAGTCCGGAACCTGCCGCGACACGCGTTGCAGGGCCTGTTCGGCGGTCTCCCGTCCTCGCACCACGATGCGGGCGACGAGCACCTCTGTCGGTGCCGTGATCTCGACCACGCAGACACGCTGAAACTTGCCACAGGCCTCGGCGATGGCCGTGCGCGAACAATTGACCGAGACGATGGCGCCTGCGGCGATGTCACCTTCCACCGCGCGGCCGATGCCATAATGATTCCCGTGCGCGCCCCACCACAGAGAAAACACATCTTCCGCAACGGCGATGGCGAATTCCGCTTCGGTCATCGACACATGGTCTTCCGCCGCCGGTACATTGAGGCGGGTGACGAAGCGCCGGGGAAAAACGAAATCCCGGTCGCCCTTCAGCGCCTCTTTCGCTTCCGACAGCACGCTGTCCTTGCCGGCGCCGCTTGGGCCGACGACGAGCACAAGATATCCGGGGCCGCTCGTCATCACATCACCCGCCGGCCTTCGCGCCAGACGCGGCGCACCACCGGAAGACCGTCTACGACACGAACCTGCAAGAGGTCCGCCCGTTTTCCATGCGCGATGACGCCGCGGTCATCCAGCCCGGCAGCACGTGCGGGATTGCGGGTGATGAGCCCGATCGCCTTGGGAAGCGATATGCCCTCCACCTCGGAAGCCAGCCGGAATACGGCTGGCAGCAGGCTCGATGGCACGTAGTCCGACGACAACACGTCAAGATGGCCGCTCGCCGCCACTTCAGCGGCAGAGATGTTTCCGGAGTGCGACTTGCCGCGCACCACGTTGGGAGCGCCCATCAGCACGGCCAGCCCGTTACGGTGCGCGGCTGCCGCTGCCTCCGCCGTCGTGGGAAACTCGGCGATCGACACGCCATCGGCCAGGGCCTCCTCGACATGGGCGAGCGTCGCATCGTCATGGCTCGCAACCTTGACGCCAATCGCGCGTGCGAGTTCGAGGATGACGCGCTTGTTTTCTGCGGCATAGCGGGCCTGGAACTCCTGGCGCTCGGCGATGTAGCCGTCCATCTGGTCGGGCAGCACCAGCTTCTTGCCGATGTAATACTCCCTGAATTTTTCAATGGATACGAACTGCCGGGCGCCGGGCGTGTGATCCATGATCGAAATGATGTGCAGCGGACCGGCTGCCGCCGTCAATTGTGCCGACTCCGCCGTGTCCGGGCACGGCAGCTCACAACGCAGATGAATGAAGTGCTCGGCCCTGAGCTGCCCAAGCTGCTGCGCCTCGACGATCGCGGTTGCCAGAATTCCCGCATGCTGTGCCGAGAGATCGCCCGGATCGAAGGTTCCCGCCCGCAGCGCATCGAAGACCGTGGTGATACCCGCTGCGGCGATCTGCGCGTCATGGGCAATGACCGCGGGAATCGCCGGCCAGTTGACACCGGGCCGCGGGTGATAGTGGTTCTCGAGATGGTCGGTGTGAAGCTCGACAAGCCCTGGAACCAGATAGTCTCCCTCGAAATCCTCGGCTGGCGCAGCGCTGCGGCCCTCGACGATTTCGGCGACCTCGCCGTTCCTCACGATCAGCGTTCCGTCGACCACCTCATCGGCGGTGACGATCCGGGCGTTGGTGAAAACTGTCCCGGTCATGCCGCTGCTCCCTCCACGCCAGAAAACGGCATGCAGCCGGTTGCGAGGAAAGGCGCTCCCGGCGCGGCCTCCACGAACAGCGATATGCCTGCCATCATGACCGGGCCTTGCAGAGCTGGAGCAAAATGAGCGGCCGCAGCCGCTGCAAGGCGCTGCTGGTCCGGTGGATCGAGCCGTTCGGTCAGGGTCATGTGAAACCGGAATTCATCCATCACATAGGGGTAGCCCCAGCGCTCCAGATATTGGTCCTGCGCGGGTGTCAGACTTGCCTGCCGCCGGCGCCGCAATTCTTCTTCGGAAGCCGGAGCGCGGAATTCGTCAAGCTCACGCACGCACCGCGCTGCAAGCGCCATCAGGGCGGGTGATGGCTCTGCCGGCACCAGGGCCAGAAAGCCGCCGATGCTTCCTGCCTTGATCCGCAATCCGAAAGGCGTCTCGCTTGCCGCGAGCGCGGCCACAGCCTGCGCCAAAGCCTCGGGCGTCTTGTCATCGCGAAGCCTGAAGGGCGCCTTCAGCGTTCCGTGGAAACCATAGCGCGATGGCTCCATGGTAAGCCGCCCGATACCCAGCACATTCGGCTGGTCGACGGGCTTTCCCGTCCAGGCGGCGCGGCCCAGCCAGCGAGAACCCAGTTCATGGAAAAGGCTGTCCGGCGGCGGCGCATAGTATATCGCATATCGCATGACCTGTATCCCTTCAGGCCAGCGGAATTTCACGGCTGCAAGCGTGGCGGCGCTCGCGCTCGTCATGGAAGACGCCGAGAATGGCGCTGCCGTTGCTCTGCGCCTCGGCGATCAGTTCCAGCACCCGGAGCCGGTTTTCGGCATCGAGCGATGCTGTAGGCTCATCGAGCAGCAGCACCGGGAAATGCGCGGCGAAACCACGCGCGATGTTGACCCGCTGCTGCTCACCGCCCGAGAACGTCATGGGCGAGAGCTTCCACAGTCGCTCCGGAATGTTGAGCCGGGCCAGCAGCAGCCGGGCGCGTTCGAGGGCCACGTCTTCGGGTGTTCCACGGTCGACCAGGGGCTCAGCAACGATGACTTCCGCCGGCACCCGGGGAATGACACGGAGAAACTGCGTGACATAGCCGATGGTCTGTTTGCGCAGAGCCAGAATATCGCGCGGTTCGGCCTTCACGATGTCCGTCCAGGCCCCCTTGGAGCAGATGCGAATGGAACCTCCGGTTGCCCGGTAAGTGCCATAGATCAGCTTCAGCAGCGAACTTTTCCCGCGGCCTGAAGGGCCGGTGACGGCCACGGCCTCGCCCGCTCCAACTTCAGCGGATAGCGTCTCGAACACGTCGATCCGCGCGCCCGACTGCTGATGGAGCAGAAAGCTCTTGGAGAGGTTCTCGATCGCCAGTACCGCGCTCATCCGTCAGACATGCAATACCGAGGACACCAGAAGCTGGGTATAAGGCGCCTGTGGATCTTCCAGCACCTGATCCGTCAGCCCGTGTTCGATCACCTCGCCCTGCTGCATGACCATCATGCGCGATGAGAGAAGCCTCGCCACCGCAAGATCATGGGTGACGACGATAGCGGCCAGATCGAGCTTTTTCACCAGGCCGCGGATCAGATCGAGGAGCCGTGCCTGCACCGAGACATCGAGCCCGCCGGTCGGCTCGTCCATGAAAACGAGGCGCGGCGAGGTCACCAGGTTGCGGGCGATCTGCAGCCGCTGGCGCATGCCGCCGGAATAGGACCATGGGCTGTCGTCAATGCGGTCTTCGGGAACTTCGACGCGTTTCAGCCAATCCACGGCGGTTTCGCGGATATGGCCGTAATGCCGGGCGCCCACGGCCATCATGCGCTCGCCGACATTGGCGCCGGCGGAAACGCCCATGCGCAGGCCTTCGCGGGCGTCCTGATGCACGAAGCCCCAGTCGGTGCGCATGAGCAGGCGGCGTTCCGCCTCGCTCATCTCGTCAAGCGCCACGGCGCGGCCGTCACGCATCGCATAGCGTACCTTGCCGGATGTTGCCGGGAGGTGGCCGGACAGGCAGCGGAGCAGCGTGGTCTTGCCCGAACCCGATTCGCCGACAATGGCCAGTACCTCGCCTGGATAAAGATCGAAGGACACATTCCGGCAGCCGACGCGTGGCCCGTAGAACCTAGATACCGAGTGGGCGGCGAGCAGCGGCGTCATGGCGTGGCTCGCCGGTTGGCGCAATAGTCGGTGTCGGAACACACGAACATGCGTGTGCCCTTGTCGTCCATCACGATCTCGTCTAGGAAGCTGTCGCGCGAGCCGCAAAGCGCACAAGGCTTGTCCCAGCGCTGTATCTCGAACGGGTGATC
Source organism: Aestuariivirga sp. (assembly GCA_036826695.1). Taxonomy (GTDB): domain Bacteria; phylum Pseudomonadota; class Alphaproteobacteria; order Rhizobiales; family Aestuariivirgaceae; genus Aestuariivirga. The sequence continues at coordinate 9,018 of DAISVW010000007.1, read as the reverse complement.
CTCGAAATCGAGACTCCTGACCTTCGTGTAGGGCGGGATCGCATAGATTCGCTTCTCGCGGCCGGCGCCAAAAAGTTGCAGTGCCGGGCAGTTGTCGAGCTTCGGATTGTCGAATTTGGGGATTGGCGAGGGATCGAACACATAGCGGTCCGCAACCCGCGCCGGATAGGCATAGGTCGTGGCGATCTCGCCAAAATGCGCGATGTCCTCATAAAGCTTCACATGCATCACGCCATACTCTTCCAGCGCATGCATCTTGCGGGTCTCGGTTTCGCGCGGCTCGAGGAAGCGCAGCGGCTCCGGGATCGGCACCTGGAAGACGAGAATCTGGTCCTCGGTGAGCGGGGCTTCCGGAATGCGGTGGCGGGTCTGGATCACCGTGGCGTCCGATGTGTGTTCGGTGGTTGCCACGCCCGCCGTCTTCACGAAGAACTTGCGGATCGATACCGCGTTGGTGGTGTCGTCGGCGCCCTGGTCTATGACCTTGAGGGTGTCTTCGGGCGTGAGCACCGAGGCTGTCACCTGCACGCCGCCCGTGCCCCAGCCATAGGGCATCGGCATCTCGCGGCTGGCGAAGGGCACCTGATAGCCCGGAACCGCGATCGCCTTGAGGATAGCGCGGCGGATCATCCGCTTGGTCTGCTCGTTCAGATAGGCAAAGTTGTAGGCCGGCGCGTTCATTCCGCTGCCTCCAGCTTGCCCTGGTTCCTGTCGATCTCGTCGCGCATGCGCCGCAGCATCACCAGCTCCGACTGGAAGTCGACATAATGCGGAAGCTTCAGGTGCTCGACGAAACCGGTTGCCTGCACATTGTCGGAGTGAGACAGCACGAATTCCTCGTCCTGGGCGGGCGCGATACGTTCCTCGCCCAGCTCATCGGCGCGCAGCGAGCGGTCAACGAGCGCCATCGACATGGCCTTGCGCTCGCTCTGGCCGAAGCACAGGCCATAGCCACGCGTGAACTGCGGCTTCACCGTCGCCGAGCCCTTGAACTGGTTGATCATCTCGCACTCGGTGACGGCAATCTCGCCGATCACAATGGCGAAGCCCAGCTCCTCGGGCACGAAACTGACCTCGACCATGCCGTAGCGGATTTCACCGGCGAAGGGATGGGTGCGGCCGTAGCCGCGCTGGGTCGAATAGGCGAGCGCCAGCAGGAAGCCTTCGTCTCCGCGCGTCAGGTTCTGGAGGCGGAGGTCGCGGCCGGCCGGAAAAGACAGCGGATCCTGCGTCAGGTCTTCCGGCTCGCGATTGTCGCGCGAGGGCTGTTCCATGAGCCCCTCCGCGCCGAGAATCTCCAGAACGCGGGGCATATCCGAATGAAGCGGCGCAGGCGCAGCGGACGCGGCTTCAGGCTGATGGTCTCCAGCCAGAGAGAAGTCGAGAAGCCGGTGGGTATAGTCGAATGTGGGCCCAAGGATCTGTCCGCCGGGAATATCCTTGAAGGCGGCGGAGATGCGGCGCTTCACCCGCATGCATGAGGTTTCGAGCGGCGCGGCATAGCCGAATCGCGCCAGCGTCGTGCGTGTGGCGCGGATCAGGAAGATCGCCTCGATCAGGTCTCCGCGCGCCTGCTTGACGGCCAGCGCCGCCAGCTCGCGATCATGGAGCGAGCCCTCGCACATGACACGGTCCACCGCCAGCGTCAGCTGCTCGGCGATCTGTTCAAGTCCGATGGACGGCAGCGAGGCATCACCACGGCGTTCCTCTGCCAGCAACCGGTGGGCCGCGTCGATCGCCTGTTCACCACCCTTTACAGCCACATACATCAGGCGGCTTCCTTCAGGCGAATGGCGGTGGACCGCGGCAGAGCCGCCATGCTGCGCGGTGTCACGAAGATCACGTCGACACCCAGAGGGAAGCGGGCGTGGTTGCGCGCCATCGCCTCCCAGAACGTTGCTCCGATGCCGGCTGCGCCGAAGCCTGATGGCACGGGAATGCCAGGTCCGGACACTTCGATGTCACTGTCGCGGAAAGCCTGAACCTCGATCACCATGGTTGCCGAACGGTCAGGGTACTCGTGGGTTCCAGGCGCGAGCTCCTCGAGGTCAGGCACCGCGTCTCCGTCAGCCACAAAGGCGAAGAGAGCCTGCGTGTGATCGGCGACAAGGGGTGCGCCGGCATGAAACCTGACGTATTGCCGGACACCGTCACTGATCAGGCGCGGGGAGAGCCAGACGGGCGTCTGGAAATCGCACAGCGTGAGAGCAATCGCCGCAGCCGCCGGCAGGAATGGAGCTGGCGGAGACAGTATGTCCGGTACATCGACGACAAGCCCGGGCCGCGACATGGCTTTCATGATCGCCCGAAACGCATGCGCCGCATCGGCGGCGGGTTCGGCAAATCCGGCTTCAGTCATCGCCGCGCACCATGGTGAAGAAATCGACCTTGGTCGCCGCCGCCTTGGTCGAGGCCATGACATGGCTGTCCTGCAGGCTCTTCTCAAGGGGCTGGATGACGGCCTCGGCAACTTCCGCATGGCGCTCAGGCAATTGCAGCAACCCATCACAGATCGCCGCAAGGCGGGCATGGGCCGCGTTGCGGCCCATCACATAGGCATGACCGTCAACACCCTCCGCGAGGCTCACCGCGCAGCGCGTCACGGTCGCTTCGCCAAGGTTGAAGGGCCCGCCCGAGCCCCCCATCCGCCCGCGGAGCATGACAAGACCGGTTTCAGGGGCGCGCAACAGCCGATGCGGCGTGTCCCGCAGCCTGGCTGCAACAGCTTCCAGGTCGCGCCATGGTGACAACGCAAGCACTCTCATCCAGGCCGCGCGTGGAGCGGAACCGGAGACATTTGCAGCCGTGTTCATGGACCTAGTAAACAACCGAATGTAACGGTTGCATGACGGCCCCTGCACCCTCATAACGTTCAAGGAAAGCTTCCGCCGAGAGGGCGCGGAAATCGGGCAGAGCGGCCTTCAGCTGCTCATGTGACCAGTCCCACCAGGCCAGCGCCTGAAGACGATCAGCAATGCCACGCGGATGCCGCCATTTGATGAGTTTGGCGGGCGTGCCGGCGACCACGCCATAGGGCGGCACGTCTTTCGTCACCACGGCCTTGGCGGCGATGACCGCGCCGTCTCCAATGGTAACGCCTTTCATGATGACCGCGCCGTGGCCAATCCATGTGTCATGTCCCACCTTGACAGGCCGTGACCGGCGCCAGTCGAACACGGCGGTCTCATCGCGTTCATCCGGCCAGAAATAGCTCGAGCGATACATGAAATGATGCAGCGATGCCCGGTGATAGGGATGCTCCCCGGGATTGAGCCGCGTGAAGGCCGCGACGTTCACGAATTTCCCCAGCACCGAATAAGCAATGTCGGCATACCGCGCCGTATAGCTGTAATCGCCAAGACTCGATTCAAGGATATGGGTGCCTTCGCCGATCTCGACAAAATGGCCGAGCTGGCTGTTCCGCACGCTGGCGCCGGGATGCAGGTAAGGCTCTTTGTCAAGTTTCGGCATGGCGAATCTCCGTCCTGGAGTTGTGCCGGTCCAGAATGACAATGGCATGAAGGCCGGTCCGCGACGCGCAGATGGGGCGTGACGCTGCCGGTACCGTCACCCAATCGTCAGAAAATCGCAATAACCGCTTTCGCATGGAATCGGTTGGAATCGCCTGTGTGGCCTTCGCGGCTGCGGCTTTCCTGGCGCAAGTCGTGTCAGTCGCACTTGCGGCGTGGAGGTGCCGAAAGGGCCGCAAGCGCGTCGTTCCGCTGTCCCGCCCGGCTGTTTCGCTTGTCCGGCCGTTGAGCGGACTTGAACCCTATTCAGCCGAGACCCTGCGCTCGACATTCGATATTGCCTATCCGTCCTATGAGATCCTTCTTTGCGTCGCCGACAAGGATGACCCCATCGTGCCGCTGGTCCGCGGGCTGATCGCCCGGTATCCGGACCGGCCAGCCACTCTCCTCATCGGCAAGGACGCGCTGGGCGCCAACCCCAAGCTCAACAATATGGCGAAGGGATTCCGCGCCGCCCGTTTCGACCACGTGGTGTTCACCGACAGCAACGTCTTGCTTCCGGTGGATTACCTTGATCAGATCATGGCCGCGCTGCAACGTGGCGCGGGGATGGTTTCGGCGCCGCCGGTTGGCCAGGCTCCGGAAGGCTTCTGGGCCGAGCTCGAATGCGCCTTCCTCAACTCCTATCAGGCGCGCATTCAGTATGCGGTGGATACGCTGGGCTTCGGTTTTGCCCAGGGCAAGACACTGTTCTTCCGCAGGGGCGATCTCGAGCATGGCGGCCTGGCAAGGCTTGCTTCGGAACCCGCGGAGGACGCTGCCGCAACGAAAATGATGCGGGCCATGGGAAAGCGGATCAGGCTTGCCGGACCCTTCGCGCAGCTGATCGGACGGCGCAGCTTCGCGCAGGTCTGGCAGCGTCAGGTGCGCTGGGCGCGTCTGCGCAAGGCGAGCTTCCCCATGCTTTTTGGCCCCGAGATTCTGGCGGGCGCAGTGCCGCCAGTGCTTGCCCTGGGATTGGGTCTTGGCGCGCTTGACTTGCCGTGGTTGCCGGGAAGCCTGTTGTTCATGGGGCTCTGGTATCTTTCTGAGCTTGTTCTGTTGCGGGTCGCAGGCTGGCCGCGCAGCCTCCAGGCGATTCTGCTTCGTGATCTGCTTCTGCCCGCTGTTTATCTGGCAGGCCTCATGGGCAGCGGATTCGAATGGCATGGCCAGAAATTGCAGGCGGAGTCACAAGCCCCTGACATGGACAACGTCAGGCGGAAACCTCAATACCGTCTTGGCGGCTATGGCGATGTCTGAGCATGTGGGAAGTCCGCCATGCCTGACCGACAGACGTGCGAAAGACGCGCGAGTATTTGACTGAACTCAAGACGACACGATCATGAAGGCGGGCGACGATCGATTGATCCGGCTCTGGCCGCTCTGACCAGCTCCGCCGTGTAGGCGTTCCGCGGCATGGCGCAGAGTTCGGCCGGTGCCCCGCTCTCGACCAGTTTCCCCTGATGCAGAACGGCGATCCGCTGGGCGAGGGCCACGGCGGCGGCGATGTTGTGGGTGACGAAGAGAACAGCCACGCCCTGCGACCGGCTGAGATCACGAATCAGATGCAGGATCGACGCCTGCACGGAAACATCCAGCGCGGACGTAACCTCATCGCAGAGCAGAAGTGAGGGTTGCGCCGCCAGGGCGCGGGCGATCGCCACCCGCTGGCGCTCGCCGCCCGAAAGCTGCGCGGGGTATCGCGCCAGATAACGCGGGTCGAGACCCCCCTCTGCCAGACGGCTGGCCGCGGCCGAGAGGATCTCGGCGCGGCCCATGCCAAAATAGAGACGCAGCGGCTGGGCCATGATCTCCTCGACCGTATGCCGCGGGTTGAGCGAGGAGTCGGGGTTCTGGAAGATCAGTTGCACCGTGCGGCGCCTCGCCCGTTCGCTCGCTGCTTCACCGCAGACGATCTTGCCGCCGGAAAGCGGCCACAGCCCTGCGATGGCCCGCAACACCGTCGACTTGCCGCTGCCGGACTCCCCCACCAGCGCAACGATCTCGCCCTGCATTACCGTGAGGCTGAGGCCACTGACTGCCGGCTTCTCTTGCGCCGCGCCCCAGCCTGCGTATCTCTTGCGGCGATAGGTGACGGTGACCTCTTCCAGCTGCAATACGGGCACTGCCGCAGTGATCGGCACGGCGGCTGGCTGATCGCTGGCGTCCGCCTCCCAATCCTTCTCCGACGGATGGCGGCATGCCACGAGGTGTCCCGGTTCCAGAGGCTCTAGCGGCGGCAGGCCCGACGCGCAGGTTGGGCGGGCACGCGGGCCGCGCGGCAGGAAACATCAACCCGACGGCCGCTCTGACAGGCCGGGCGGCGCACCGGCAATGGGCCTTGGAAGGGCAGCGCTGGATAGGCTGGGAACCGAGGCCACCAGGGCTTTCACATAGGGATGGCGCGGCGCGATCAGCACCTGTCTGGTCTCGCCATATTCGACGATCCTCCCGGCATACATCACCGCCAGCTTCTGGCAGAGCTGTGCGAGTACGCCCAGATCGTGACTGACACAAACAGCCGCCATCGGGCGCTGTTGTCTGATCTCGCCGATGAGCTCGATGAGCTGCTGCTGGGTGGTGACATCGAGTCCGGAGGTCGGTTCATCGAGCAGCAAGAGCCGCGGCTCGCCGGCAAGCGCCATGGCGATCGCCACGCGCTGCAACTGCCCGCCCGAAAGCTGGTGTGGATAGCGCCTCGCCATGGCCTCGGGATCGGGAAGCCGCACTTGCCGCAGAAGATCGAGGATCCGCTGTGGGCGACCGGACGCGGCAAGCCCGCTGTGCAGCCGCAGCGCTTCGTCGATCTGCTGGCCGACGCGCATGGACGGCGTCAGGGCTGTGCCGGCATTTTGCGGTACCATGGCCACTTCGCCGCCACGCAGCACGTTGAGTTCGCTGTCACGGCGGTTCAGCAGCGAAACCCCGCCGAAGCTCGCCGCGCCGCCAGCGAGATGAAGACCGTCCTTGATCAGCCCCAGCATGGCAAGCAGCAGCGTGCTCTTGCCCGAACCAGACTCGCCGGCGAGGCCAAGTGACTCGCCTTCCGCCACGCCTAGGCTGACCCGGTCGATGACCGGACGCGCTGCCGCGCCGGGGCCATTCGATGTGACGGAGAGTTTCTCGATGGTCAGCAGGGTCATGCGTGCGGTACCCGCCCGGACCGCCCGCCCCCCAGCGCCTTCGCCCACGCGTCAACCGCCAGATTGACGCCGATGATCAGGCTGCTGAGGAAAATCATCGGCCAGATCACCGTCCATGGCGCGCTCCGCATGATGCCGCGCGCGTCGGAAATCATCTGGCCCCAGTCCGGCGTTGGCGGCGCCACCCCCATGCCGAGGAACGACAGCGAGCTGACGGCGAGAAATATCCAAGACCATTGCATCGCGCCCTGCACGGCCAGACTGTCACGAATGTTCGGAAGAATTTCCTTGAGGGCGATGGTCCAGCGGCTCTCGCCACGCACCTCGGCGGCGAGCACGAAATCCCGGGTGACGAAATCCAGCGCGGCGCTGCGCGCCAGATAGACCACCGCAAGGCCATAGGAAAAGCCGAGCAGCGGGATGAGCGCCGCGGTGCTGCTGCCAAGTGCCGCCACGAACAGCATGACCAGAAGAATCCATGGGACAGCCACCATGGCATCCACCACGCGCATGACGGCGGCATCGAGACGTCCGCCAGTGAGCGCCACGATGATGCCGAGCACTGCCCCCCAGGCCATGGCGAAGAGGGTGGAGAGCGTGCTGATCAGCATCGCCTCGCGGCCGCCGAGCAGCGTGCGGCTGAAGACATCGCGGCCCAGCCGGTCAGTTCCGAAGAGATGCGTGAGCGACGGTGGCTGCAGGATCGCAGCGGCATCCTGCGCGGCTGGGTCATGGGGCACGATCAAGGGAGCAGCGAGCGCAATCAGCAGCTGGACGGCGACGATCGCAATACCAGCCGCGCCCGATGGCTGCCGCAGCACGGCGGCCAGGGTGGCGCGCCAGCCGGTCATGCCCGGTAGGTCCTGAGGCGCGGATTCAACAGCAGCGCCGCGATGTCGGCGGCCAGGGTGGTCAGCACATAGGTGACCCCGAAGATCAGCGCGATCGCCTGCACCAGCGGCAGATCACGGTCTCCCACCGCATCGACGGCGAGCCTGCCGAGCCCGGGATAGTTGAACACGCTTTCGACGATCACCACGCCACCGAGCAGCCAGGCGATGGTGAGTCCGATGACGCTGATGACGGGGAGCAGTGAGTTCGGCACCACATGCCGCCATACGATCTGCCGCCGCGGCACGCCCTTCAGCCTGGCCATCAGCACGAAGTCGCTGTCCAGAACGTCGATCACCGAGGCCCGCACCATGCGCATGATATGCGCAGCCAGCACCATGCTCAGCACCACGGCGGGCAGGACCGACGCCGCCGCCATATCGGCAACGGGCGCCTTGTAGCCGATGGTGACCACACCCGCCGTCCAGCCCAGCCCGATGGCGAACACCAGGATCAGCAGCGTCGCGGAGACGAATTCCGGGATGGTCATCGCCACCAGTGCGGTTCCCGAAGCGGCAAGATCGAGAGGCCCATCACGGCGCAGGCCCGCCATGATGCCGAGAAACACCGCCAGCGGTATGCCGATCACCGCTGACACCGCGGTGAGGATGAGCGTGTTGCGCAACCGCCAGCCGACGATCTCGGCGATCGGCTTGTCGCGCTGCATCGAGGTGCCGAGATCGCCCGAGATGAGATTGCCGGCCCACTGGCCGAAGCGTGCCGCGGGCGAGGCAGCGAGCCCCATACGCGCGCGGCAGGCCTCGAGCGCGGCGCCCTTGCCATCGCGCCCGAGGTGAGCAGTGCAGGCGTCGCCTGGCATCAGTTCCAGGCCAATAAACACCATCACCGAGATCAGGATCAGCGTGAAAAGAGAGCTGGCGGCCCGCCGGACGATCAGACCGAGCATGCGCCAGCTCTCACAGGTTTCATTTCGGAACGAGGTCCACCAGGTGCCAGCGGACGAAATCCTCGTCGAGGGGCTTCAGGCCCTGAACATCAGCAGTCAGAACCCGCAGGCCGTTCTGCTGATAGGGGATGAACGTGCCGCCCTCTTCGAAGAGGATGCGTTGTGCCTCCTGATAGAGCGCGCGGGCGGCTGGCAGATCCAGCGTGGCGCGCGCCTTGTCGAGAACCTGGTCATAGGCGGGATTGGCATAATAGCTCTCATTCCAGGCGCTTCCCGAACGGTAGGCCTCGTTCAGGATCTGGTCGGCCGGGCGCGCGCTCCATGATGTCATGGCAACAGGAACCTTCATCCACACGTCGTCCCAGTAGCCGTCGGCCGGCGCCAGCGTCAGTTTCACGCGGATCCCGGCCTTGGCCGCCTGCTGCTGGTAGACTTCGGCGAAGCGCACCATGCCGGGCTCAAGATCGGAGGTATGCACTTCGATATCGAATCCCTAGTTGTAGAAGACATAGGAGAGCAGCTTCTTAGCGCCGGCGGGGGCGGGCGGGCATGCGAGGTGGGGGCG